>DATNMZ010000487.1:0-4471 GCA_035602095.1 Thermoanaerobaculia bacterium | reverse complement strand
TCGACGGCGACCCTGGACGATCCGCTCGCGATTCCGTTGCGCCCCGGCGTCCGCTTCGTTCCCCGGCCGGGACGAGTGACCTCCATGGAGTTCCCCGTCCTGATCTCCGGAGAAATCACCGGCACCGCCCGGGTTCACCGGGGGGACGTCGAGCATCCCGGCGCCGGCGTGCAGGTCCAGCTCGTCGACCGCTCGGGCAAGGTCGTGAAGGAAACCCGGACGGCGTACGACGGCTTCTACGACTTCACTCTGATCGTTCCCGGGGAGTACGAAGTGCGCGTCTCTCCCGAGCAGCTGCGGCGGCTCAACCTGACCGCGGCGCCTTCCCGCCGCGTCCAGATCGCGGCGAGCGGCACGATCCTGGACGGCATCGACATTCGGCTCGACGAGGGGCCGGCACCCGGGGGAAACTGAGGCTTTCGGCCGCGGCGTTCGCTCCGCGAACAGGCGGCCGAGAGAGCGCTTCGCTTGGGACAATGCGGAAACAAACCCTTGTGCGCCCTCGCTGGGTTGCGTGAGACATGTATCGAGACAGTCTCCGAGACGGTGAGCCGGGCTCCGGCTTCGAGCCAACTCGCTGGTTTTGAAGGAGTTCCACAGGATCCGGAGTTGGCCCCCTCGTTGCTATATCCGTAGTCATGGCAGTTGAGAACGTCGGTAGTAGCGATCGGCGAATCGGAGGAGCCGCGCCGTGGGGATTCGGGCGCAGAAGATCGCTCCTGCTTGTCGTTCTCACCCTGCTCGGGTCTCTTTTCTCCGGCCAGCTCCTCGGTGCGACGGCCGTGGCGCGGGTCTCCGCGCACGTCCTCGGCCACGCCGACGCCGACGTGGCTTCCGGCGCCGTGACGGTCACGAAGGTCTCGGATCTCGACTTCTCGAGGATCGAGCCCTCTCGCGCCGGCGCCGCCACCATGGGTCTCTCGGCTTTTCGGGTCGGTGGCGGACACGACGCGGTTTACACCGTCACGCTGCCGGAAGCGGTGACGGTCAAGAGCGGCGCCTCCGAAATCCGAGTCTCCCGGTTCCGGGCGAACGGAACGACGGGCCGGCTCGCTGCCGACGGCACGGCGGTGATCGCCGTCGAGGCGGGCGTCACGGTCCCTGCGGGTCAGTCTTCCGGCACCTACACGGGAAGCTACGCGGTCACGATCGCCTACGACTGATTCGGACTCTCCCGCTCCGAGGCCGGCAGCCGCAGCGTCGCAGAGGTTCCGCCTCCCGGGCGGTCATCGATCGCGAGCGACCCTCCGAGCTCGGCCGCGACCGCCGCGGCGACCGTGATCCCGATGCCGCGGCCCTTCATGCCGCTGGTCGAGTAGAGCGGCTCGAAGCTCCGGCGGCGGACGTCCGCAGACACTCCCTTTCCCCGGTCCTCGACGCGGATCTGCACCCCCCCGTCGGGGTCCGCAAGCGTGCGGAGCGAGATGGGCTCCTCCGGTCCGCTCGCCTCGGAAGCGTTGACGAGCAGGGCGTGCACCGCGCGCTCGAGATCGGCGCGGCGCGCTCGGAGAGGAGGTAGGCCGGGCTCGAGATCGAGCTCGACCCGCGGCGTCGCGGCAGACGCGGAGGTGACCGCGTCGTTGACGTTCACGGGAGCCGCCTCCTCCTGCGCCAGCGCGCCGACCGCCGCGAGACTTGCGGCAAGCCGCTGGAGGTGTTCCAGGACCTTGTCCATGGCCTGGAACGCCTCTTCCGGCGGCTCGGCTGCGCTCCGCAGCAGGTAGACGTGGCCGGAGAAGACGGCGATCCCATTGTTCAAGTCGTGGGCGGCCTTGCCCGCCAGCCGGGAGAGGAGACGGGTGGCGGGACCGGCCCGTTCACCGCGGGCCATCGTTGGCGCCGCCGATGTCCGCCTCCGAGATCGCGCCGCGAAGCTCATCGACGACGTCGCCGTCCCACCAGCCCTTGGTGACTCCTTCGTCCAGGATCTCGAAAGCCGTGCCGGTCGTCAGGGCTCCGCGGTATGCCCGGTCCGTCGTCAGCGCGTCGAAGACGTCGGAGACGGTCACGATGCGCACCGCCGCCGGGATCGCGGATCCGGAGATGCCATCGGGATACCCGGAGCCGTCGAGCTTTTCGTGATGCGAGAAGACGATCGGAAGCGTCTTGCGCATGGTCCGCATCGGCGCGAGGAGCTCCTGCCCGACGACCGGGTGTTGCTCGATGACGGCACGCTCGTCGGCCGTCAAGGCGCCGGGCTTGCGCAGGATCAAGTCGGGAACGACGATCTTGCCGAGGTCGTGGAAAAGCGCTCCCCGCCGCATCTCGAGGCGGGCCACGGAGTCGAGGCCCATGCGCGCGGCGATGCGGTCGGCGTATTCCGCGACGCGCCCGCTGTGCCCCGCGGTGTAGGGGTCGCGGGCGTCGATGGTGCGGGCGAGCGTCAGGATCACGCGCTCGGTGTGCTCGTGCTCGTCGGCGAACTGCTTGAGCATGACGAGCGACCGCACGCGAGGCACCAGCTCTTCCGGCGAGAAGGGTTTGGCGAGGAAATCGGTGACCCCCTGTCGGATCGCGCGCATCTTGCTCTCC
Source organism: Thermoanaerobaculia bacterium (assembly GCA_035602095.1). Classification (GTDB taxonomy): domain Bacteria; phylum Acidobacteriota; class Thermoanaerobaculia; order UBA5066; family Gp7-AA6; genus JALYUA01. The sequence continues at coordinate 1,939 of DATNMZ010000487.1, read as the reverse complement.
CGCGTGGCCTGTCCCGTCAACATCACGACGGGAAGCAGGCGAGTCGCGGGATCCGCACGGACTTCCTCCAGAACTTCGTGCCCGCTGCGGTCGGGCAAGTCGATGTCGAGCAAGAGCAGGTCGGGGGCCTCCGCTCGGATCGCCTCCAGGGCGGTCGCCGCAAGCGCGAACTCCACGACGTCGTATCCCGCCGCCACCAGGAGGGTCTTCAGGAGCTTTCGAATCTCCCCGTCGTCGTCGACGACAAAAATTCGCGCAGCTCCCGGGTCCGGGAAGCTCGAAAGCCCCTCCAGTCGGGAACTCATTGGAAGCTCATTGTCCGGTAGGGTACCAAATCGAGCGCGGCACACCGGCGCGCGCGGTGCGGGAGGCCGCGACCGTTCTTCGGGAAATCCGCAGCGGGTCGCCGTCGCCCGTCCGGTGCCGGACCGGATCCGCGATGACCGAATTTAGCCGTATTTCGAGGAAGACGGTGCATCCGGGAGGCCGAAGGGGCGGGGACTACAATCTTCCTCGGCATGAAAACCTCTTCTGTCCGCATCGCCGTCGTGGACGACGATCCTCTCGTGAGCCGGTTGGTCGGCCGGGTTCTCGCGACGGCCGGGTACGACCCGAAAATTTTTTCGAGCGGCGATGAATTCCTGGAAACCGGCGGCCCGTCCGCCTTCGACGTGGTCTTGACCGACCTCCAGATGGAAGGGGCTTCCGGATTGGATGTCCTGAAGGCTTGCCGCGCCGGCGCGGACTCGCCCGAGGTGCTCCTCATGACGGGCCACGGCACCATCCGGAGCGCCGTCGAAGCGATGCGCCTCGGGGCCCTGGACTATCTCGCCAAGCCGGTGGAGCCCGACGAGCTGCTCCATCGGGTCGCCCAGGCGATCGAGGCGAGGCGACTCCGCCGTCAGGTGGACGCGCTGTCCGGGGAAGTCCGCCGCCGCTCCGGGGTCATCCCATTCGTCGCCGAGAGCAAGGCGATGGGCGAGTTCCTCTCCCGGGCGGCTCGGGCCGCCGAGTCCTCCTCCACCGTGCTGATTCTGGGCGAGACCGGCACCGGAAAAGATGTCGTCGCCCGGCACATCCAGGCCTCGGGCCCGCGGGCGGACCGCACGTACCTGACGCTCAACTGCGCCGCGCTTCCCGAGAGCCTCCTCGAGAGCGAGCTGTTCGGGCACGCACGGGGCGCCTTCTCCGGAGCGCAAGCGCTCAAGAGAGGCCTCTTCGAGGAAGCGGACGGAGGGACGTTGTTCCTGGACGAGATTGGCTCCACGTCGCCGGCGGCCCAGGCGAAGCTCCTTCGCGTCGTGGAGGAGGGAGCCGTGCGGCGTGTCGGGGAGAACCAGCCGATCCCGGTGAACGTGAGGATCCTGGCCGCGACCAACCGCGACCTGTCCCGCGCCGTCGCCGCCGGGGAGTTTCGCGAAGACCTGTATTACCGTCTTTCGGTCGTCACCCTCATCGTTCCGCCTCTTCGCGACCGGCGGGACGACATCGAGCCGCTCGCCCGCGTCTTTCTCGCCGAATCCGTCCGCCGGCTCGGAAAGTTCCGGGTGTTCGGGCCCGAGACGGTGGAGTTCCTGCAGGACTATTCGTATCCGGGCAACGTCCGGGAGCTGCGGTACGCCATCGAGCAGGCCGTCGTTCTCTCCGAGGACGGGATTCTCCGGCCGTCGGATTTCTCCTTTCGCTCCGTAGCCGCGGGGCCCGGACGCAGGCTCGCCGGGTCCGCGGGAGCCGTCCCGCGCGCCGTTCCGCAGCAGATCACCCCGGAGCGGCTCCGCACCGCTCTCGCCGAGAATGGCGGCAATCGAGTCCGCGCGGCGCGCGCTCTCGGCATCAGCCGGGCGACCTTTTATCGCCTTCTCGGCAAGCAGAGCGAGCCCGTCGAGGAGAGCTCGGGCTGAGAGCCCAGTTCTCAGTTTTCAGTTCTCGGTTCTCAGTT
>DATNMZ010000486.1:0-4166 GCA_035602095.1 Thermoanaerobaculia bacterium | reverse complement strand
GAGCGCCCGCCGGCGGAGACCGGCCCCGGATCGAGCACGCGCAGGTCGTCGCGCCCGACGACATCCCACGGTTCGCGCGGGAGGGAGTCATCGCCTCCGTTCAGCCGACGCACGCGACTTCGGACATGGGTTGGGCGGAGCAGCGCGTCGGGAAAGAGCGAATCGCGGGCGCGTACGCATGGCGCCGGCTGCTGAACGCCCGGGCGCGGCTCGCCGGCGGAAGCGACTTCCCCGTCGAATCGGAGAACCCTCTGTTGGGGTTCTACGCCGCCGTCACGCGACAGGACATCGACGGCAGGCCGCCGAAGGGATGGCGGCCGGAAGAGCGCCTCTCCCGGCCGGAGGCGCTCGCGCTCTTCACCTCCGACGCGGCGTACGCGGCCTTCGAGGAAGGCCGCCGGGGAAAGATCGCTCCGGGCTTCGAAGGCGACCTGACCGTTTTCGCCGCCGATCCGATGACCGCGCCCGCGCCGGAGATTCCAAAGATCGCCGTGGTCTTGACCGTCGTCGGCGGCCGGATCGTCCACGGGCTCGGCTCCAATTCCGGAGGCGGCCTTTGAGGCTGCCCAGGGGGAGACATGCGGCCGGCTTTCTTCTCGTTCTCTTTCTCGGCACGCTCGAGGGAGCGGCGACGGCGGGCTGCGGGCCCCGCCCCGCTGCGGAGAAGTCCGTGACGCCCGGCGCACCCGACTCCGAGGCCGAGCGCCGCAACCGAATGGTCGAGACCCAGATCGTCGCCCGCGGCGTCCGCAACCCGCGAGTGCTCGAGGCCATGCGGACGGTGCCCCGTCACCTGTTCGTCGAGCCGACACAGCGGGCGCACGCCTACGACGACGGGCCCGTCCCGATCGGGGGCAGCAAGCAGACCATCTCGCAGCCCTACATCGTCGCCCTCATGACGGAATATCTCGATCTCCAGCCGAACGAGACGGTCCTCGAGATCGGCACGGGGTCCGGATACCAGAGCGCCGTCCTCGGCAAGGTGGCCGGGCACGTCTACTCGATCGAGATCATTCCGGAGCTCGCCCGGGAATCGGCAGAGAGGCTCAAGGCGCTCGGCTACCACAACGTCACCGTACGCGAAGGCGACGGATACCGGGGCTGGCCGGAGCACGCGCCCTTCGACGGGATCATCGTGACCGCCGCGCCCGAGCGCATTCCGCAGCCGCTTCTGGACCAGCTCGCTCCGAACGGGCGCATGGTCATCCCCGTGGGCGGGTTCTTTCAGGAGCTCAAGGTTTTCCGGAAGGAGGCGAACGGGAGGATCACGGAGGAGGACAAGATCCCGGTTCGCTTCGTCCCGATGACGGGCGAGATCGAAAAGACGCCGTCCCCTCCGGGCAGTTGAGCAAGGAGGCCCCGGTCCGGCTTCCGCTGGCGGCGCCCTTTGTCGCCCTGAATCGCACGTTCAAGGCGTTCACGTACCGCGACTATCGCCTGCTCTGGGCCGGCGCGTTCACCTCCAGCGTCGGAACCTGGATGCAACAGGTGGCGCAGGCCTGGCTCATCTTCACGATGACGGGTTCCGCGTCGCTTCTCGCGCTCGACGCGTTTCTGGGCGCCGCTCCGTTTCTTCTCTTCTCGCTGTTCGGCGGCGTTTTCGCGGACCGGTTCGACCGGCGCCGGATCCTTCTGTCCTCCCAGTTCGTCCAGCTCTCCACGGCGTTTCTCCTGGCCGGCCTGATCTTCACCAACCACGTGGCCGTCTGGATGATCCTGACGCTGTCTTTCGTCGTCGGATTCGCCCAGTCCTTCGGGGGGCCCGCCTACCAGGCGCTCGTGCCGACGCTCGTCGACCGGGAAGACCTCTCCAATGCGGTGGCGCTCAACTCGATCCAGTTCAACCTCGCGCGTGTGGTCGGACCCGTTCTGGCGGGCATCGCGTTCTACAAGCTCGGCGCGGCGGCGTGCTTCGCGTTGAACGGGCTTTCGTTCGTCGCGGTCATCGTGGCCATTCTCCTCTTGAAGCGCGGCGCTCCAGCCGCGCCGGCGGCGGAGCCCGTCTGGAGGAGCTTGAAGACCGGTCTCAAGGCGGTACGCGACGCGCGGCCGCTCCGCGGACTCGTGGCGATGGCTTTTGCGGGAAGCTTCTGCTCCATTCCGCTCGTCACGTTCCTCCCGGTCTTCGCCCGGGACATCTTTCACCGCGACGCCAAGGGTTACAGCGGGCTTCTGGCCGCCTTCGGGATCGGCGCCGTCGTCGGCGCGATCGGCGTCGCCGGATTCGGACACGTCAAGCGCAAGGGCATCGTCGCCGTCGGCACGCAGATGACGTTCGGCGCGCTCATGATCGCCTTCTCCCTCTCGCGCAACCCGATCCTCTCCTATGGGATTCTGGTTCTCGCGGGCGCCGCGCTCATGGTCATCTTCGCGATGTTCATGACTCTGGTTCAGACGATCGTCGAGGATCACCTGCGTGGCCGAGTCGTCAGCATCTATACGCTGGCCTTCCGCGGCGCGATGCCGCTTTCCAACCTGGTGAGTGTGTTCGCGGCGTCGCTCGTCTCCGTCCCGACGATCCTCGTCGCCAGCGGGCTGATCCTGATGGGACTCGGCAGCGCGGTGCTCTTGCGCCGCGAGCCCGAAGGCGTGACCTCTTTGTGAAGTTGTCAGTTGTCGGCGTGCCTGCCGCCTTCCAGCGTTTCGCAGATCGCGTCCTGAAGGTCCCCGTCGTCATCCACGATGAGAACTGGCACCGCTCTCCTCTCCCGTCGGAAGCTCAACGTGAAACGTCGCGCCTTTTCCCGGCTCGCTGTCCACGTGCAGTCGCCCGCCATGGGCCTCGACGATCTCCCGGCTGATCCAGAGTCCCAGACCCAAGCCGCTGTAAGACTTGTCGGAGACGGCCCGCTCGAATCGCTCGAAGATCCTCGTCTGGTCGGCGACGGGGATCCCGATCCCGTAATCCCGAACGCTGAGATGCACGGTTCCGTGTCCCCGGAGCAGGGCGATTTCCACGGGTTGTCCCGCGCCGAACTTGACCGCGTTGGTGAGCAGGTTCGTCACGACCTGGTCCAACCGGGAACGGTCCCAGGTGCCGACGACCGGCTCGCAGGCGACCACCTCCAGGGGAGATCCCGCGCGCCGCGCGGTTTCCTCCAGGCGTTCGGTGACTTCTTTGAGGAGGCCGGTGAGCTCCGTGGGTTCCCGTTCGAGCGTTAACCGGCCGGAATCGATCCGGCCGACCTCCAGAAGGTGCTCCGTCAGGCGGACGAGCCGCCCCATCTGGCGCTCGACGCGCTGCATGCCTTCCAGAAGGTCTGCGTCCCCGCCCTTGCGAACCCTCAGCATCAGGTTGTGCAGCGTCAGATGGAGCGCGCCGAGCGGCGTCCGAAACTCGTGGCCGGCGATCGAGAGGAACGCGTCCCGCACCCGCACCGCCTCGCGCGACTCCTCGTAGAGCCGCTGCTGCTCGATCTCGGCGACCTTGCGGTCCGTGATGTCGCGGCCGATCCCGATCATCCGCGTCGGAGAGCCGTCCGAATCGGAGAAGACCTGCCCGTGGCCGGCAATCCATCGGGTGCCGCCGTCGGGAAGGGGAACTCGAAACTCGGTGTCGTAGATCGATCGCTCTTCGACGGCGCGCCGGATGGTCGAATCCACTCCCGGGCGGTCCTCCGGATGGATGCACTCGAGAAACGCTTCATAGGTCCCACGGAAGGTTCCCGGCGCGAGCCCGTGCAGCTCGAGAAGATTCTCCGACCACTCGAGCTTCCCGCTCCGAATGTCCCAGCTCCAGGTGCCCATCCGCGCGGCCTCCAGGGCCATCGCGAGGTGCCGCTGAGCCTCGAAGATCTCCGCCTCCGCTCGGCGGCGCTCCGAGATGTCGCGCGCGATCTTGGCGGCTCCGACGATTCTTCCGGATCCATCCTTGATGGGGGAGACGGAAAGGGAGATAGGAACGCTTTCTCCGCTCTTCTTGACGCGAATCGTCTCGAAATGCTCGACGCGCTCGCCTCGCTTGATTCGTTCGAGGACTTTGTGCATCTCGTCGCGGCGGTCGGCGGGCATGAGAGTGGTGACCGGCTGCCCGAGGATCTGCTCGGCGGAATAGCCGAACAGCCGTTCGGCGCCTGCGTTCCAGGCGCTGATCCGGCCGTCCAGCGTTTTTGCGATGATGGCGTCTTCCGAGGATTCCACGACCGCCGCGAGACGCTGGAGCGTCT
>DATNMZ010000485.1:0-4192 GCA_035602095.1 Thermoanaerobaculia bacterium | reverse complement strand
TCGGGGCTCGCGCCCCGGAGCGAGATCGTCGCCGGAGGGCACTGTCTGGCGCCCGCCTATCTGCGAGATCAGCTGGCGCGGAGCCGCCGAAATCTCGGGCTCGAGACGATCGACCTCTACTACTTGCACAACGTGGAGTCGCAGCGCGCCGCCCTGGACAAGCCGGCCTTCCGCAAGCGTCTCTCCGCCGCCGCGGAGGTGCTCGAATCGGCGGCGGAGGCGGGGGAGATCGGCTCCTGGGGGCTCGCAACATGGGACGGGTTGCGCGCTCCCGCCGAGCACCCCGAGCATCTCTCGATCGCCCAGGCTCTCGAGGTCGCGCGGGAGGTGGCGGGCGACAAGCACCATTTCTCGGCAGTCCAGCTCCCCGTCAACCTCGCCATGCCCCAGGCGATCGCCTATCCCTCGCAGGACATCGGGCAGGGCAGGGTGCCCGTCCTCCGGGCGGCCCAGGCTCTCGGGCTCTGCGTCTTCGGGTCGGCGACTCTGTTGCAGGGGCGGCTCGCGGCCGGGGTGCCGGAGGAGATCGACGAAGCGTTCCCGGAGGCGGCAACGCCGGCCCGGCGGGCGATCCAGTTCTCCCGTTCCGCGGCGGGCATGACGACGAGCCTCGTGGGTGTCTCGACCCTGGAGCACGCCCGCGACAACTTCAGCCTCTGCGGGACTCCTCCGGCCGAGCCCGCCCGGGTGATGGCCCTCTTCCAGTAAGGCCTCCGCGCCGCGCCGGCCCCGCCTGGCACCTCCCGTTTCGTTTCCCGTTTCCCGACCCCCCTTGACCGCCTCCTACCGCCTTCTCGGGATATCTGATAGACTTCCGCCTTCGACTTCCCGCCCGGGCCCTCGAGTCAGCGCGGCGGGTGTTTGGGAGTTCAGTGTCCGAAGATCCCCTGGTTCCTCCGGTTTCCGCGTCGTCCATATCCGTTCAGACGGAAAGCCCCGGTCCCGGTGACGGTGGCTCCCGTCCCCATCGCCGTCGGCGGCGTCGCCGGCGCCGCGGCGGAGGCGGCGCAGGCGGTGGGGGCGGCCGGCCCCCGGGCCCCAATGGAAGCGGCGAGGCCGAACGCACGGACGAAATCGTAGCGAGCGGGCCGGAGAGACCCGTCGAGGGCGTCCTCTTCCTCCCGCCAAAGGAAAGCGCGCCCGGCGTCCTCGTCACCGCGAAGGCGAATTACCTGCCATCCCCCCGCGACCCCATCGTCCCGCGGGACCTGATCTCCCGCGAAGGGCTGGAGCCGGGAGCGTACATCAGCGGATTCGCGGTCGACGGGAACCGAACGGTCGTCCGGCGGGTCGAACGCGTCGAGGGGCTCGAGCCGGCGGCCTTCCGGCAGCGGCCTGCGTTCGCCGACCTCGTCTCGATCGATCCCCACGATCACTTGAAGCTCGAGACCGAGCCGGACGAGATGTGCGGGCGCGTCACGGATCTCCTGGCGCCGATCGGCCGCGGCCAACGCTGCCTGATCGTCGCGCCGCCGAAGGCCGGCAAGACCACGCTCTTGAAGCGAATGGCGCACGCCGTCTCGGAAAACGATCCGGACGTCTACGTCATCGTGCTTCTCATCGACGAGCGGCCCGAGGAGATCACCGACTTCCGGCGAAGCGTCCGGGGCGAAGTCATCGCCTCCTCCGCGGACCTCTCGGCGGAGAACCACATCGCGGTGGCCGAAATCGTTGCCGAGCGGGCGCGCCGCCTCGTCGAGTGCGGAAAACACGCCATCATCTTTCTCGACTCGATCACTCGCATGGCCCGCGCCTACAACCACATGCAGAAGGGCGGCGGGAAGATCATGTCGGGCGGCATCGACGCCCGAACCATGGAGAAGCCGCGCCGGTTTTTCGGGGCAGCGCGCAACGCGGAGGGCGGGGGCTCGCTCACCATCATCGCCACGGCCCTGATCGACACGGGCTCCCGCATGGACGAGATCATCTTTCAGGAGTTCAAGGGCACGGGAAACACCGAGATCGTTCTCGACCGGGACCTCTTCAACCGCCGGATCTTCCCGTGCATCAACATCCCGCAGTCCGGCACGCGAAAGGAAGAGAAGCTCTACAACCCCGAGGAGCTTCCCCGGATCGTGAAGCTGCGCCGGGCGCTCGCGGCCGTAGACAAGATCCAGGCGATGGAGCTCGTCCTCGGACGCCTCTCCAAGTTCAAGACGAACGCCGACTTCTTGAAGAGCTTCTAGCAGGCCGCTGGAGGACTGGAGGATTCGCATCGTGCGTACCTCTTCCGGCTCCAACGCGGGTTAGGGCAGGGCCAGTCAGAATGTCCGGAGAGCCAATGGATCCGGAGCTGCGCGAGGCCCTCGAAGAGCTGCGGCAGTATCTTTCGGACACCCTCCCGCCTCTGGTGGTCGCGGATGCGTTCCACGTGCTCCTGCGGCACCCGCCCGACCTGATGGCGAAGAACATCCATAACTGGACGGCGTCGCAGTACCGCGGGGGAACAGAGATCCCGGTCTCCGACTACCTCTTTCATGCCGTCAAGAAGGTCGCGCTCATGGGCGAGTTCCATCTCCTCCCGCCCGGGCCGTTTGCGACATTCCTCGAAGAGCTCAAGGAGCGGGTTCTCGTCTACTGCCCCGAAGGAGACCGGGAGTTTCTTCGGGGCAACCTCGAACGCCTGAAGGATGCGACGACCTCGGCCGCCGCCGCCCCGGTCGACGTGCTGTTCCGGCAGATGCCGGCCTCGGCCGGCACCCGCCATCTCGCCAGCGCCTCGGGGGGCCCGGCGGGCGCGGGGGGCTCCCGGACGGCGGATCCGGGCGAAGACCTCCAGAACCTGCGGCGGCTCTCCGTTCTCCTGGACCGGCTCGACCGCGGGGTCGGGTCGGGCGGCGGGCCCGGCGGGCAGAACATGGCGCCGCTGACGTCCCAGGCTTTGACCGCGGCGGCCCGCACTTCGCGCTCGGGCAAGGAGTTCGAGCAGTCGCTGGAACGGCTTCGCGAGATGGGGTTGGACGTGAACATGGGCGACGTGTTCCGATCGCTCGGAAGCAGCCTTCCCGGCTGGATCGTTCCCGGCGCGGCGGAGGAAGCCCGCGCGGCGGAGGTTCCCGCGAGCCCGGCTGTCGAGGCGATGCGCCGCATGGTCACCGGGACCCAGGATCCGGCCGAGGGAAGTCGCCGGTTCCAGGAGATGGTGCGTTCCGCGATCGAACGATTCAACGAAGGCTCCCTCGCGCAGGCGGCCACCATGATCGAGCTCGCGGACCGGATCATCGCCGAGCGCGCGGTGGAGCCGGTCGCGGCTCAGACCGTCCGGAAAAAGGCGCACGAGTTGCTCGATCAAGACCACTTGAAGAAGTACGCGGAGTCGAGCGACCTTCACCCGCAGCTCCGGAAGGTTCTGAACTTCTTCCTCGCGCTGACTCCCGAGGGACTTCTCGACGAGCTGCGCCACGACCCCAAGCGCGAGCGTCGCCAGCTCCTGCTCCAGCTGCTCGAAGCGCACGGCCCCTCTGCGCGGGAGGCGGTTCTCGAGGGCCTGCGTCCGGGCTTTCCCCGGGGCGCGGGCGACGAGGAGTGGCAGCACCGGCGGAACCTCCTCTACCTCCTCCGGCGCATCCCCCGGCCGCCGGATGAGCCCATCGACGAGGACGTCGACCTCGTGCTCCGGCACATCGACCTTTCCCTTCCGGCCGTCCTCGTTCGGGAGGCGATCGTCAACCTCGGTCAGCTGAAGCATCCGAAGGCGGAGCAGGCGCTCGTCGGGCTCTTGAAGGACCTCGAGTCGACTCTGCAGGCCAAGCCGGAGGAGGCCCTCTACGACGCGAAGGAGAGCCGCCTGCTGCTCGACCGCGTCATCGCGGCGCTCGCGCGTTTCGGGACGCCGGGGGGGCACAAGGCCGTCGTCGAGCACGGACTGAAGAGAAAGCCGGAGCTCGGGGACACGATGGCGCGCCTGGCGGAGCTGGCCGGTCAGGACCTCACCGGCCACGAGGAGGCGTTGAACGGCCTTCTCGGCGCGCTCAAGGCGAGCTCTCCCTTCAAGCTCTTCGGGCTGGTTCTCCAGCAGAACGATCAGAGCGTCTTCCGGCTCGTGCAGGCTCTCTCGACGACTCCGACCCCGGCGGTGCGCGCCGCGTTCGTGGACCTGACGAAGCGATTCGCCGGCCACGAGATCGGAAAGGCCGCCGCCAAGGCCCTGGCGGGATTCGCGGAGGCGGCCCCGGCCGGGGCGCCGGGCGCG
>DATNMZ010000484.1:0-4682 GCA_035602095.1 Thermoanaerobaculia bacterium | reverse complement strand
GAGAAGCGCCGGCGCCGCCATCTCCACCGGCTCCTTGCAGTTCGCGCAGACGCGGCGAGCAAGCCGTTGCGCCGCGATGAGCTGCACCGACGTCGCCACGAGGAACGGTTCGATGCCCATGTTCATGAGCCGGTTGATCGTCGACGGCGCGTCGTTCGTGTGCAACGTCGAGAGCACGAGGTGGCCGGTCAGCGCGGCCTTGACGGCGATCTCGGCCGTTTCGAAGTCGCGGATCTCGCCGACCAGGATGATGTCCGGATCCTGGCGCAGGAACGAGCGCAGGGCGGAAGCGAACGTGAGCCCGATCTGCTCCTTCATCTGGACCTGGTTGATGCCGGCGAGGTTGAACTCGATCGGGTCTTCCGCCGTCATGATGTTGACGGACGGCTCGTTCAGCGCGGCGATGGCGGAGTAGAGTGTGTTCGTCTTGCCCGAGCCCGTCGGGCCGGTGACGAGGACGATCCCGTAGGGCCGGTCGATCGCATCCTTGAACCGGCGCAGCGGCTCCGTGTCGAAGCCGAGCATCGTCATGTCGAGCTGCAGCTTGGTCTTGTCCAGGAGCCGCATCACGACCTTCTCGCCGAACTGCGCCGGCACGGTCGAAACGCGCAGGTCGAGGTCGCGCGAGCGCTCCTCGACGCGAAGTCGGATCTTGATTCGGCCGTCCTGTGGGAGGCGTTTTTCCGAAATGTCGAGCTTCGCCATGATCTTCAAGCGCGAGATGAGCGGGTCGCGCGTCCGCATGGGGAGGGCCATGATGTTGTGGAGGATGCCGTCGATTCGGAAGCGGACGCGGAACTCCTTCTCGTACGGCTCGACGTGGATGTCCGAAGCGCCCGCCTTGAGGGCCTCGATGAGGATGAGGTTGGAGACCTTGATGATCGGCGCGGACTCCGTGGACTTGGCGAGGTCGCCGAGGTCGATCTCCTGGCCCTCGTCCTGCTTCAAGACGTCGACGTCGGCGCCTTCGTCGAGCCCGGTGATCTCGTCCATGTTCATCTCGCCCAACCCGACTCCCGCCATGTCGTCCGCCGTCAGGGCGGAGGTCTGCATGACGTCGTCGAGGTTGCCGCCGCCCGGCTGGAACGCGACCGAGGGCTTCGCCTTCTCCTTCAGCACGACTGAGCGCGGCGTCCCGTAGTGCTTCTCGATCGCCTTGCGGAGCGAGGCCTCCGAGGCGACGACCGGCTCCACGTTGTACCCCGTCATGAACTTGATGTCGTCCATGGCGAACACGTTCGTGGGATCGCCCATCGCGATCGTCAGCGTCGCGCCCGTCTTGTTCACGGGGAGAACGACGTACTTGCGGGCGACTTCCGCGGGCACGATCTTGATGACGTTCGCGTCGATCTCGAAGCTGTCCAGGTCGATAGAAGGCACGCCGAACTGGTGCGAGAGCGTCTCGGTAATCTGCGTTTCGGTAACCGCCTTGACGCGGACCAGAGCTTCGCCGAGCTTGCCCCCCTCGTCCCGCTGGGACTTCAAGGCGGCGTCGAGCTGGTCCTGAGTGATCAGCTTCGCTTTGAGAAGGAGATCCCCGAGTTTAACTGCCATGGAGCAGGAGGATCGTAAGTCCTTCAGGCGCAGGAGTCAAAGGAGGACGCCGTCCGTCGCGGCTTGCTTGCCGTCCATTTTCGACGCGAAAGCCTGTCCACGGGCTCTGGGAACCGAGAACTGAGAACTGACAACTACTTCTCGATTGCCCGTAACTTTCCGTTGAGCGTCCCCACCTTCAGCTTCGAGCGGATCTGCACCGGAATCCGCCGCTCATCGTCCGTCAGCCAGAGGACGAGGTTCTTCCCCTTTCCGATGAGGCTTCCCCCGGCGCTCCGCGGCTCGACGCGGAGCGTCTGGAAAACGCCCGCAGGTGTCACGACGCGCTCACGGCCCAGGACCTCGACGCGGAGAACGTGGGTCTCTCCGGAGAAGACCTGGAGCTCCGCCGGCGTCTGCGAGTCGAGCGGCAACGTGCGCAGGTAATAGACGGACGAGAGCGTGTCCAGCGAGGCGTCGTTCAACGGCACGTTCTTGTCTTCGTGCCGCGCCATCCCCTTCTCGTAGTCGAACTCGGTGAGCTCATCTCGGACGCGCTTGCCTTCGACGGTGTGCTTCTCGAATCGCAGGGAGCGGAACGTGCCGGGGTCCACCCACGAGACCATGTAGTCCCGGACCAGGAAGAACTTCGACAGAAAATCGTTCGAGACCGCGGAGAGCTGGAACTTCCACGCGGCGCGCCCGTTCAGATCCGCGGTCTGCGCGGAGAGCGTCATCTCGCCTCCCGCGACGCCGAGGATGGTCATGGAGTAGCGGAGGGTCTCACCCAGAAAGGGAGGAGGGGCAGGGGCCGGCGTCTCCTGGGCGAATGTGCGGGAGCGCGCGGCGAGAAGGAGCACGCACAGGAGGATTCGATGCCGCTTCAACGCCTGAAAAACCAGCCGATCGCCCTGTTCCCTTCAGGGTGCCGCCGGGCACCGCGCCGCTTCGATCGCCTTCGCCACGACCGTCTCGAGGTCGGTCGCCTGATCGTAGCGCAACCAGGCGCCACGGTAAGGGCGATTCCGGCGCGGGACGTTGCGGCGCGACGAGGCGGGTGAGAAGAGCGCGAGAGCCGGCACGCCCAGAGCGTCGGCCAGGTGAACGGGACCCGTGTCGCCTCCGACGAAGAGAGCCGCGCGCGCGATGACGTGCGCGAGGCCGGCGACGTCGAGAACCGGAAGGCGCGCCGCGTGAGGCAGGAGCCGCGCGAGCCGGTCCGCGCGCTTCTCGTCGCCCGGTCCCCAGGAGATCGCCGCGGACATGCCGGTTCTCTCGAAGAGCCGCCCTGCGAAAGCCGCATACCTCTCCTCGCCCCACGCTTTTTCGGCCCGGCTCGACCCGGGATGGAGCAGGGCGAAAGGCCGAGGGAGACCCGCGGCGAACCGGTCCGCGTCCTCTCGCGGAAGGTCCAGGAGATACCGGGCGTCGGGGGCCGCCGCCGCGACGGGGATTTCGAGCGGCGTCAGAAGAGAAAGGTTCTGATCGACGACGTGCTCCATGTCCGGGTCGAGGCGGACGGCGCGGTCCACGAGAAAGGCCGACGTCCGCTCGCGCCGGTGTCGCGCGCCGAGGCTGACGACGGGAGCCCGCGCGAGCCGCGCCAGGAGGGCAGACTTCCACAGGCCCTGCGCGTCGATCGTCGCTTCGGGCGCAAAGTCGAGCAGTCCGGCGCGCAGGCGGGCGAGCTCCCGGCGGCTCTTGGAAGAGAAGGGACTCCGGCGCCAGGCGCGTGTGTCGGCGGGAAACAGCCGGGTGATCGCGGAATTGCCTTCGAGGAGTCCAACGTAACCGCGTTCGACCATCCAGCCCACTTCGGCGCCCGCGCGCCGCGCGTTTTCCGCGAGCGGGAGGGCGTGCACGATGTCCCCCATCGCGGAGAGCCGGACGATCAGAAGGCGACGGGGCCGTGAGGCGTGAGGCGTGAGGCGTGAGGCGGAGCCCTCCGGCATCACGAGCGCTTGATCTCAGCGGATCGGATCCTCTCCACGAGATCCGTCGTCGCGTGGTCCTTCGCGTCTCCGACGATGATCGTCCGTCCCCCGTACGCGGCGACAACGTCCCGTTCCGGAACCGTCTCCGGCCGGTAATCCGACCCTTTGGCATGGAGATCCGGCCGCAGCAGGGAGAGGAGCGCCGCCGGGGAGTCTTCGTCGAAGAGAATGACGGCGTCAACGCACTTTAGCGCCGCGACGATCTCCACTCGTTCTGCCTCGGGAACGAACGGTCTCGTGGGGCCTTTCGCGGCCTTGACCGACCGATCCGAGTTCACTCCGACGGCCAGCCAGTCTCCAGCTTCGCGCGCGCCCTCGAGGTAACGGACGTGCCCGACGTGGAGAAGATCGAACGCCCCGTTGGCGAAGACGATCCGGCGGCCGCCGGTACGCTGTGTCTCCGCCCGCCGGAGCAGTTCCTCGCGCGAGAGAACTTTCGTCAGGCGCGCCTCACGCCCCACGCCTCACGCCTCCGCCTCACGCCTCACGCCTCACGCGGATACGTCACTCGAGAATCGCCCGATCCGATTCGATCGCCCGGAGAAGCTCCTCCCGCGTGACGGTCGCGGTTCCCGTCTTCATCACGACGACCCCCCCGGCGAAGTTCGCGAGGAGGGCCGCCTCGAGCGGCGACGCGCCGACCGAGAGCGCGAGCGAGAAGGCGGCCAGGACCGTGTCGCCCGCTCCGGTGACGTCGGCCACCTGGTCGGTCCCATGGACCGGGATCATCTGCGGGGGACCGCCCGACGCGAAGAGGGCCATACCGCGCGAGCCGCGAGTGACGAGCAGAGTCGGACAGGCGATCTTTTCCCGCAATGCCGCGGCGGCGCGCTCGAGCGCTTCGAGAGAGTCGCCGAGCGGAAAGCCGACGCACTCCTCGATCTCCTCCTCGTTCGGTGTGACGGCGTCCACGCCCCCGTACTGGAGCAGCCGGTGGCGGGAGTCGACGAGAATGGGAGCGCCCGGCCGCAGCGCTTCGCGCAGGGGGGAAACCGCGGCGGGCGAGACGGCGCCGTACCCGTAGTCCGAGAGGATGGCGCCGTGGGCGCCCGCGGCGCAGTCGGCGAGGCGCGTCAGGAGCGCGTGAGCGGTCGAAGCGTCCGGCGCGAGAGCGCTCTCCCGGTCGTACCGGACGATCTGCTGCTTGATCGAGTG
>DATNMZ010000483.1:0-2815 GCA_035602095.1 Thermoanaerobaculia bacterium | reverse complement strand
TCGGATTCTATGGCGATCCTGCCGCGGCGGCGCTGGTCTCGCCTGCGCGCCCCGCTCTTTCTCGCGCTCCCGGAATCCATAAAGCGATAAAGCGATAGATTGGCACTCGAAAAGATGGGGGGGCGCATGTCGGACGTCGTCTACCGGTCGGAAGTTCGGATCGAGCGCGTGCGGGGGCCGGTCCGCAAGGCGTATCTACCCGCGGAAAAAGACCCGGTCATCTTCGGGGTCCATGGGGCCGTCGAGGCGCACTACAAGGTCCCGCCCGGCGCGTTCGAGCCACGGGCGACGACGCTCGATTACATCGTCGCCGCCGCGGCCGGTTGACTCGCCGGAACCTTTGGAGGCGCGCTGGAGGCGCGCAAGATTTCCGCGGCGGGAGACCGACTTACGGCGGACGCCGTCGGAGAGATCGAAAAGGAGGAGGGCGTGCTCGTCATCCGCAGGATCCACGTCCGGATGAATCTGAAGGCGCCGGCCGCGGACCGCGAAACTTCGGAGCGCGTCCACGGGATCTACCAGGACCGCTGTCCGGTCTACCGGAGCCTGCGCGCCGCCATCGCCATGACGAGCGAGCTCCGGTTCGAGCCTCTCCCGGAGGAGACGCCAGCCTGACTGGCGTCAGGTGATCGGTGATAGGTGATGGGTCATAGCGGATCGGATAGCGGATAGAGGATGCCCGATGCCTCTTCCGAGCTTGCGCTGGCACCCGTCACCCGACACCTGACACCTGTCACCTGTCACCTGCCACCTGACCCTTGTCACCTGTCGCTGCCTCAGAAAGTGGACACTTTCCAATTCACTATTCCAAACAAGTCATTTGTTTTCAATTAACTCGACCTGGCACCGGCGTTGCGATCTCTCCTGCTGTCCGCCGAGAAACCGGCGGGGGAGGCTCTGATGAACAAAGCAATTCGCATCGCGCTCGGGTCTGCCGCTCTGGCGACGGGTCTCGCCTTCGCCGCGGCGCCGCCTGCAAACGCGCAGGTTCGATTCGAGGGATCCTTTCCGCTTCCGCACGGACGGATCACGGTAGGAGGCGGCGGTTTCGGGGTCGGGTCGTACGTCCCGGACGGTTACTCCGTCTACGACGATCCCGACAACGGATACGGCTTCTACGACGGGGATCAATGGTACTCGTGCGAGCAGGACGCGGGCCGGTGGATCATCATCGCGCCTCCCGTGTTCTATTCCAATCGAGGCTACCGCTCCGTGCGCCCGTATCGAAATTATGGGTACCGGTACTCCCAGCCCTACCGCTATGACGGCCGGCGCTACGACAACCGGAGCTATGCAGACCGGAGCTACACCAACCGGAGCTTCGACAACCGCCGCTCCGACAACCGGAGCTTCGGCAACCGGAGCAACGATAACTCGGGCTCCCGAAACCGGGGTCGCGACAGCGGGAGGTCCGGAAGGGGTGATCGTCAGTCTCAGGATCGCGGCCGCAACTGGAACCGGTGATCGCCGGCTCAAAACCTGAGAAGGTTCGCTCTAGAAGCCGCCCCCCGAGGGGCGGTTTCCTTTTTTCGGGAGTCGGAAGACTCCGAATGCCGGTTTTCTCGACCGAGGCTTCCCGAGCGGCCGCTTTTTCCCGGCGATTTTCTCGGTTTCGGCATTCGGATTGCTTGGAGCTGCGCGGTCTTCGTCGATCCACGTGAGCCGTCTCCACCGGCTGACGTGGAGCGATGGCACTGATACCGGAAGAGAGTCGGCTCAAGCTGCTCGGGTGGCGCTGCCAGGTCTGCGAACGGCAGAACTATCTGCCCGTTCCCCCGGGCACGGAAACCGGGAAAGCTCTGCGAGTCGTTTGCCGCAAGTGTGATTCCGCGGGCAGGGAAATCCTTCTCGACTCGAACGTGATTTCCGGCCGCCGGCAGCGTCCCCGACCCGCTCTGGGAGGTCTCGGGAAGACCCGTTCTCCCGACGCAGGATAGGGAATCCGGGGCGGCGATCGTCAGGCCAACAATCGGGCGACGATGGCGTCGACATGGATCCGGGTCGTGTCCAGCAGCGGCACGCCGGCGATCGCCGGATCGCGGAGGATCAAGGGCAGCTCCGTCCCCCCCAGGATGAGGCTCTGGACTGCCTCCCGTTCGATGAAGCGGCCGGCGATCGCGAGCAGCTCGTCGCGGGTCGCCGGCAGAAAGACGCCCTTCACGAGCTCGCCCATGTATTTCTCGTGAATGAAATCCTGCTCATCGGCCCTGGGGACGACCACCGTCATCCCTTCCTTCTCAAAGAGTTCCTGGTAGAAGCCGCCCCGCATCGTGAATCGCGTGCCGATCAAGCCGAGCCGCCGGAAGCCGCGCGCCTGCGCCGCATCGCACGTCGCCCGCACGATGCTGATCAACGGAATCGGCGACCTCCGAGAGATGGCGCCGAAGGCGACGTGGGGCGTGTTCGCCGCGAGAACCGCGAAGTCCGCTCCCGCGGCCGCCAGTACGCGAACCTCATGCGCCAGAAAGTCGGCGAGGCCCTCCATATCCCCCGCCGTGACCAGATCCACCACGTTTTTCAGCTCGATGCTGTTGATCAGAATCGAGGGCTGCCGGTCGTCTCCGCTCCGCTCGCCGTACGCCGCCACGATCGAGCGGTAGTAATCGACGGTCGATTCCGGCCCGATCCCCCCGACGATCCCGACCTTCATCCTCTGCTCCAGCGCCACCCGCCCGGAAAGCCGCGCGCGTCAGGCGAAACAGCCACCAAACTGGCTCCCGGATAGCGGCTCAACGG
This sequence comes from Thermoanaerobaculia bacterium, assembly GCA_035602095.1. GTDB lineage: Bacteria > Acidobacteriota > Thermoanaerobaculia > UBA5066 > Gp7-AA6 > JALYUA01. Next base: position 79 of record DATNMZ010000483.1, on the reverse strand, counting down.
GGTGAAAGTCCACCTTTCTTGCACGGCGCGAGTCTGAACGATTTCTGAAGAAGTCGGGCGGCTCAAATCCAGGCCGGCG
>DATNMZ010000482.1:0-3425 GCA_035602095.1 Thermoanaerobaculia bacterium | reverse complement strand
GCCTCGCGGGCGCGGCGCTGTTCTTGTCCTCCGCGGCCCCCTTTCAGTTCGCCGGCGCCCTCCTGTTCGTGCTCCAGTCGATCCTCGACGATTGTGACGGCGAGCTCGCCCGGGTCCGGTTCGAAGAGTCGCGCTTCGGGGGCGTGCTCGACTTCTGGGGCGACAACGTCGTGCACTCCGCCGTGTTCGGGTGCCTCGCCATAGGCTGGAGCCGCGCCTCGGGAGATCCGCGGCCGCTTCTGGCGGGGGCGGCGGCGATCGCCGGCACGCTGCTGTCCGCCGGTTTCGTGTTTCGCTACGCGATGAGAGGCGCGCGCGAGGGGCCGCAATTTACTTCGGTGACGAGCGCTCCGGCCGGCCGGCTCTCCCGGATGGCCGACATGCTCGCCCGCCGCGATTTCATCTATCTCGTCGTGCTGCTCTCCGCCTTCGGCAAGGCTCGCTGGTTTCTGGCGCTCGCAGCGTTCGGAGCGCCGATCTTCTTCGTCCTGCTCGTCGCGATGGAGGCGTCCGGGCGCCGCCGCGGGAGGAGCCTGTCGTGAACCGATCGCCGGGTAAACGATCCATGATTCTCGTGGACGCGAGCGACGCGCCGTGAGCTCGCCGTCTCCGCCTCGGAGGCGAACGGCGTGGATTCTCGCGGCCGCCGCGGCCGGCGCGATCCTGATCGCCGCGGTCGCCTCCCGCGGTCCCTCGGGAGCGCCGGTCCAGACCGCGCTCGTCGAGCGGCGCGACCTCGTCGTCGCGCTCCTGTGCGACGGAGTGCTCGAGCCGGCGCCCGGCGGGGAGCGGACGGCCACCGAAGCCGCGGCAGTTGCCGCAATCCTGGTCCGCGACGGGCAGCGGGTGCGCCGGGGCCAGGCGCTCGTGCGGCTCGAGAGTCCCGAGCTCGCCCATTCGGCGCGCGGGGCGCGGGCGGCCGCGCTCGAAGTTTCGGAGGAACGCGCTCGGGCCGAAGCGGAGGTGGAGCACGCGAGGCGCGAAGCCCTCCACCGGCAGCAGACGGCCGACGCCGACCGCCGGCTGCTCGCCCGGTCCGCGATCGCCCGCACCACCGTGGAGGCCGACGAGCTCGCGGCGTCGGAGGCGGCCGGCCGCTGGAAGGCGGCGCAGGCGCGCCTCGCGTCGCTGGCGGGCAACGGTGCTTCGCGGTCGTCGATCTCGACGGCGTCGGCGCAGGACCTCGACCGCCGCGTCGAAGCCCTGACCATCCGCGCGCCGGCGGACGGCGTGGTCTACGGGCTGCCGCGCAAGCCGGGCGAAAGAGTGACTGCCGGCCAGGTCGTCGCGAGCGTTGCCGACCCCGCGCATCTCTCCGTCCGCGCGCGCGTCGACGAGCCCGACCTCCCGCGCGTCGCCTCCGGCCAGCGGCTGATCGTGACGTTCGACGGCCTCCCGGACCGGCGTTGGGAAGGCAGGGTCGTCTCCGTTCCCACGGGCGTCCGGGAAGCAGGCGGCCGGAGGGTCGGCGAAGTTCTCGGAGAGATCTCCGACTCCCGCCTCTCGCTTCCGCCCAACGCATCCGTCAACGTCCAGATCGTCGCGGGAGAGAAGGCGTCCGCGCTCGCGATTCCGCGGGCGGCGCTCTTCCGCGAGGGGGAGCGGCGCTACGTCTACCGCCTGGAGTCCGGACGCGCGCGCCGGCGCGGAGTGTCGGTCGGACTGATCGGTTTAAACGAGGTCGAGGTCACGAGCGGCCTGGCCGAGCGCGACGTCGTGCTTCTGCCCGGATCCACTCCGCTCTCCGAAGGACTGCGCGTCGCGCGAACCCCCCGCTCGTAACGCCAATCCATGCTCCCGCGCGAGACCTTCGATACAACGCTCACGGCGCTCCACCGCTTCCGGACGCATCCGGTTCAGACGGCGCTCACGCTCGCGGGCCTCGTCGTCGGGACCGCCGCGATCATCCTGATCGTCGCTCTCGGACTGACGGGTCAGAGCTTCGTGCTCTCGCAGATCGAAGGCGTCGGGTCGCACCTCGTCTGGGCGAGCTACGAGGGCACCATCACCGCGGGTGTCGCGCGCAGCCGGGAGGATCAGATCACCGAGGCGGACGTCCGGGCCGTCGCCGCGCGCACGGACTTGTTCTCCGGCGTCACGCCGCTCGTCGAGCTCCACGGGACGACGCCGGTTCTCTCCCGTGTCGCAACGGTGTCCGTTCTCGGAACGACGCCGAATTACGCCACGGTGCGGAAGAACCTCCGCATCCGGAAGGGCCGCTTTCTCGACGAAGACGATCTGACGCAGCGGACGAGGGTCTGCGTCGTAAGCCAGCCCCTGTATGAGGACCTCTTCGGCCGCGACGATTCGCCGGAGAAGACGATCCGCACTCTCGGGATGAGTTTTCGCGTGATCGGAGAGTTCGACAAGCCCGTCGACACGATGGGGCAGGGCGAGGTCACGCCCTACTCGATCTTCGTGCCCGTCACGGTGGCGTGGTTCTTCACGCCGTCCCGCCGCGTGGACACTCTGTTTGCCGAGGTGCGGGAGTTCCCGAACATCCCCCGCGCCGTCGAGACCGTCGAGGAGACGCTCCGCGACCGGCACCATCAGGGCGCGGTCTTCAAAGTGAAGAGCATGACGACCGTGATCCGGCTGGCGCGCACGATTTCCCTCGGGCTCATCGTCGCGTTCATCCTCGCCGCCGGCGTTTCGGTCGTCGTCGGGGGCGTGGGGATCATGAACATCCTCCTCGCTTCGGTCGAGGAGCGCACCCGCGAGATCGGCGTTCGCCTGTCGGTCGGGGCGAGACGGCGCGACATCCTGCGGCAGTTTCTGCTCGAAGCGCTGCTCCTGGGAGCGATCGGGTCCTCGCTCGGAGTGGTGGCCGGACTCGGGCTGCCGCTGATCGCCCGGCTGTTCGTCCACGGCGTGACGATCCGGATCTCCCTGTTGGCCGCCGCATTCGCGTTTTTGTTTTCCTGCGCCGTGACGCTCATCTTTGCCGTGGTCCCGGCCTATCGCGCCGCGACTCTCAAACCGACGGAGGCCTTGCGCTATGAATGACCGGATCTTTCGCGAGCTCCTCTCCTGCCTGCTTCTGTTCCTGCTGCCGCCCGTGCCCGGCGCGCTCGCGCGGTCCGACGGCCCGCCCGGCGCGGTCGAACCGCTGACGCTGCGGCGCGCGGTCGAGCTCGCGCTCGCCCGGTCGCCGGAGCTCGCGGCGGCGCGCGCCGGGGCGGACGAAGCCGGCGCCTCCGCAGGCCTCGCGGCGGCGGGTTTCCGCCCGGAGGCCTTCGCCAGCACCACTCCCGGATACTCGACGGGCCTGCCGGTCGCCGTAGCGGGCCAGGTCCCCGCGATTTTCGGCGTGTCCGTCCGGACGAGCCTGTACGACCCGGCGCGGCGCGAGGGAGCCCTGGCCGCCCGGGCCGTGCTGGCGGGACGCCAGGCGGATCTGTCCCGCGCCGCGGCCGCGACGATCC
>DATNMZ010000481.1:0-3924 GCA_035602095.1 Thermoanaerobaculia bacterium | reverse complement strand
GGCGTAGGCGTAAGAGTTGGCGTCATGGTCTGAGTCGATGTCTGTGTGGGCGTCGGTGTCGCGGTGGGGGTGGAAGTTTGCGTGAAAACAGGCGTTGGCGTATTCGTCCCGGTCGGAGTTGGCGTAGCTGTCGGTACGATGGCCGGAACGACCCGATTCGGGCCGAACTCGGAAGTGTTCCCGCCGTGCGTGGCGGTTGCCGTCAGAAAGTCTCCCGCTCCGACCCCCGTCGTTGGAACCGTTCCGGAGAAGTTTCCGCTGGCGTCCGCGGTGAGCGAACCCAGATAGATACCGCCCTCTCCGTGCGCCACGCTCGTGCCATCGCCCAGGATCACCTCGCCGTTGTTGTTCACATCGTCGGCTGCTTTGTATATCTCGACGGTGGATCCGGCGAAGGCGCTTTGCCCCGCCGCGCTTCCGACGAAGCCCGAGACCGTCACGCTCGACCCGGAGAAGGAGATCGAAGAGAAGATGGGATAGTCGATTCCCATGTTGGGCTGTGCGGGGACAAGAATCCCGTCGTTCGGGCTGACGCCTTGCGCGATTCCGTAGGCGTTCGGATCGCGGGTATTCGGGTCGAGGTCGATCGCCAAAAGCGTCCCTGGCCCCAATCCATTGGACGAGAACGCGTTCTGCGAGAGAGTGATGCCGCTTGCTCCGAGCACGACGGCTCCCGGCCCACCGGAAGCGGAGATCAGGTTGCGACTCACGGTAGCGATCGACCCCGCGCCGGTGTTGTAAGCCACGAAATTGACTGGCTCAGTGGAAGGGCTGCCCGGCACAATCAGCCCGTTGGCGGTGATTGTGTTCTCGGTGACGATCGTTCCGACAAGAGTCCCACCGAAGCCGAGCTCGACACCACCGCCTCTGAGGTTGTGCACGAGGTTAAACCGAATCGTGTCGGCGGTGTGGTTGCCGGCGAGAACGAGCAGGATGCCGTCGTAGGTGCTGGCTTGCGGACCCGGTCGATCGATCTCGTTGCTTTCGATTACGGCGTTCGACCCAACGCCATCGCGGCGGATCGCCGAATTATTGACTCGGACGTAGTTATGCCTCACGGTGATTCCGGTGGCTCCCTGGAGCTGAATTCCGTAAGTCGCGGCATAGGCGGAGGGGATCGTTCCGTCGGCTCGCATTCCGACGAGGAGGTCTTGAACCAAAGTTCCGGCGCCATTCACCAAAATTGCTCCTCCCGAAATGGCGAAGCCGCGAAGCGCCACGGCCGCGGCAGAGGCGGCGACTCGGGTGTTCCCGGCGACGATCTCGATCTCGGGTCGGTCGAATCGGCCGAGCGGAGTGGCTCCGACTCCAACGGTTCCTCCGGTCCCGATTTGCCCTGGGTTCGTGTCGCCTCCGAAAGCCGTTTGAGTCGCTCCGTCTAAAGTCACGCCGCTGCTCACGATTGCGGGTAATGGCGATAGAAGGCTGATCGACCACCAGCAGTGGTCGCCCGCAGGACATCCAAGCGCCGGATGGGCGTAGGCAGCGTCACCATCGATGAAACCGGAATCGGACTGCGGGATTTGAAAGACGATCGAGTGGGGTCCGGCGCCGGCCGCGTTGGCGTCGAGAATCGCCTGACGCAGAGAGCCCAGCCCCGAGTCCCCCGTGTTGGTGACGGTGAAGACTCCCGTCGCAGCGGTGGTGCCGACGCGTGGCAACAGGAGCGCGAGGAGGAGCGCCTGCACGAGCACGCCCCCCCGTCTTGCCGATCGATTTGAAATCCCGCTTGCCCGAATGCGCAGAGAAGTCGACGACTCTGGCACCGGATGGCTCAGATCTGTCTCGTAAAGCAGTCGCGCCGCGCCCGCTCTCCTCGGCTGCCGTGCAGATGAATCTGGGGGCGCGGGCTCGTTTGGTATGCCGCGTTGACCGGCCGGAATTCTTCGATCGGCATTCATTGTACTCCGACGGCGTCGACTCGACTCGCGGGACGACAAACGGCGCGCCCCGCGGACGCGAGTCGGTACCTGCAGAGTGTGTACATTCCGAGCGGGAAGACCGCGCCTCAGGAAAGAGCGCCGTAGGTCAAGTCAAGCGGGGTTTTGGGGTCTTAACTTTGTTCTACCTTGATCAGTTCCCGGGCGTGTTCAAGCGCGCGAGGCCGCCAACCGTTTCGGGGCGATGAAGCGCCACGACTCCGCGAGCAGCGCCTTCAGCTCCGGCAGTCGAACAGCCGAGAGGTGCACGCACATCGCCGGATAGCCCCGGTAGTGATCCGTGAGGAAGAAGGCCCTCGGGTTGGCCTGCAGGAGCGCCTCGCGCGTGTCGAAGTCGATCTTGATGGCGAGAGACTCTCCGTCCTCGCGCAGGCGGAAGAAGAACCGCCCGGCGATTCGGAAGGCCGGAGTCCCGTAGCAGGTCCCTTCGACCACCCCCGGTAACGCCAGCGCGAGCCGCCGGGCGCCCGCGATAGTCACCCGCCGCGGCTGTGCCTTCTTCCCGCGGGGAGCGGCGCGGCGCTTCATCCGGGTTTCCGGGAACTCGTGTCGCCCTCGCCGACGAGCTCCTTCCAGCGCGGATGGTCGTGCAGGCAATCGAGATCCGAGTCCTGCCGGATCCAGGCGAGATTGCCCCAGCCACCATGGAGCGCCTTCTCCAGCGTCTCGAAGGCGGCCTCCTTTTCTCCGGCCAGCCCGTAAACGCAGGCGACGTTGTAGAGAATGGAGGAGTCTCCGGGGTCCCGCTCCGTGGCGCGGCGCGCCCATTCGAGGCCCTCCGCGCGGTCTCCGATTCCGACCAGAGCGCCGGCGCCGAGGTAGAGCGCCCGGGTGTCGTCGGGGTGCAACGCGAGGTGGCGCCTCGCGCACTCGAGGCCGCGGCGCATGCTCGCGAGGCGGTCCGTTTCCCGCCCGAGCGCGCGATAGACGGACGAGACCAGCAGCGGAGACTGGTAGTCGTCCGGGTCGACCTCCCCGGCCTTCTCGAATGCCAGGGCCGCTTCGGGCATTCTCCCCTGCTCCACGAAGAGCCGCGCGAGGAAGTAGTGCGCGTCGAAGAGGGCGGGGTTCAGCCGGATCGCGGTGCGATATTCCCGCTCCGCTTTCTCGTAGCTCTTCGTGAGCACGAACGCGTTTCCGAGCGCCGTGTGCGCCTCGGGAGAGTCGGGCGCCAGCTCGACGGCGCGCCGGCTCGCCTCCTCCGCCTTGCGGAGATCCTCGTCGTGCGCTCCGAACCACTGATGGAGCAGGTACGAGCAGTAGCTCAGTCCCGCGTACGCGGCCGCGTATCCCGGATCGAGCGCGATCGCGCGGCCGAACATTTCCCGGGCCAGCGCGATGTTGTTGCCTCCCATCCGGAAGAAGAACTGGCGGCCCCGGAGGTAGAAGTCGTAGGCCTCGAACGCCTCGGTGGGAGCGCGGCCCAGAACCGACTTCTCCCGCTCGGACAGAACGACCCGGAGGGCGGCGGCGACGCTGGTCGCGATCTCCTCCTGGATGGCGAAGATGTCCTCGCGCTCGCGATCGAAGCGGCCGGACCAGAGCTGATAACCATCCTCGACGTTGACGAGCTGGACGGTGATCCGCAGCCGGTCGCCGGACTTCCGAAGGCTGCCCTCGAGCACCGTGCTGACCCGGAGCCGCTCTCCGATCTCCCGGATGTCGGTCGAAGAGCCCTTGAACTGAAAGGAGGACCTGCGGGACGCGACGCGCAGTCCCCGAACCGCCGTCATGGCGTTCAAGAGCTCCTCGGCCATCCCCTCGCAGAAGTACTCCTGGTCGGTCGACGGGCTCATGTCGCGCAGCGGAAGGACGGCGATCGAGGGAAGAAGTGAGGTCTTCGGCGCCGGCGTGATCGAGGCGGGCTCGGCCGCGAGGGCCTCGAGATCGAGGGCCAGGTCGCGCGCGGACTGAAAGCGCTTTTCCGGGCTCTTCTCGAGGCACCGTGCGATCAGGCGGACGAGCGCCGGAGCGAGCGGCCGCG
>DATNMZ010000480.1:0-10659 GCA_035602095.1 Thermoanaerobaculia bacterium | reverse complement strand
AATCCCCCTTATGCGAGTGGCCTCTTCCACACGGCCGACCGCGACCAAGAGCGCCCCCGTCCGCAGGTCCGTGTCGTGACGCTGCGCCGCGGTTTCGACGTCCTGGTAGGCGCGCCGGATCGTCCGCTGCAGGTGCGTGCGCACCATTTCGGCGTCCCAGAAGAAGGAGTAGAGGTTCTGGACCCACTCGAAGTACGACACCGTCACGCCGCCCGCGTTTGCCAGGATGTCCGGGATGACGACGATCCCCTTCCTGCGGAGAATGTCATCGGCGTCCGGGGTCGTCGGGCCGTTGGCCGCCTCGGCGACGATCCGGGCTTTCACCTTCGAGGCGTTCCTGCGCGTGATGACTCCCTCCAGCGCGGCGGGCACCAGGATGTCCACGGCGAGCTCCAGAATCTCGTCGTTGCCGATCCGGTCGCCTTTCCCGGCGGTGACGCTCCCTTTCTTCTCCTTCGCGGCGGCGATGCCTTCGAGCTCGAGCCCCTTCGGGTTGTGGATTCCGCCGTTCGAGTCGGAGACGGCGATCACTTTCACCCCGGCCTCCGCCAGGAACTTCGCGACGAAGGATCCCGCGTTGCCGAAGCCCTGCACGGCGGCCGTGGCGCCCTTCAAAGCGATCCGGCGCCGCTTCGCGGCTTCCTCGATCGCGACGAAGCAGCCCTCGGCTGTCGCCTCGTTGCGGCCGACCGAGCCGCCGATCGAAAGCGGCTTGCCGGTGACGACGCCGAGGCTGGAGTAACCCTGCATCATCGAATAGGTGTCCATCATCCAGGCCATCGTCTGGGAATTCGTGTACACGTCGGGCGCCGGAATGTCCCGGTCGGGCCCGAGCAGGATCGAGATCTCGGAAGTGAACCGGCGCGTGAGTCTCTCGTTTTCGCCGCGCGAGAGCGTCTTCGGATCGACCGTCACGCCCCCCTTTGCGCCGCCGAACGGGATGTTGACGACCGCGCACTTCCAGGTCATCCACATCGCGAGCGCCTTCACTTCGTCGAGCGTGACTCCGGGGTGGTACCGGATGCCTCCCTTGGAAGGCCCGCGGGCGATCGAATGCTGCACGCGGTGCCCCTGGAAGACGTGGATGGACCCGTCGTCCATCTTGACGGGGATCGAGACGGTCAGCTGCCGCTTGGGGTTGCGGAGGACTTCCCGGGTGCCGGAATCGAGCTCGAGCAGCTCGGCGGCCCGGCCGAACTGGGCGCTCGCGAACTGATAGGGGTTCAGGTTCTCCGGGGAAGCGACCGGTTTCGGGTTCGCGGCCATGGCTCCTCCTTGCGAGTCGGGGGAGAACCCCCCCCGATGTAGAAAGACAGCGTCTCGAGATTCACCTTGAGATCCACGTTCTTCACGTGCACGTCGGAGGGCGCGTTCAACCGCGCGGACGTGAAATTCAAGAGCGCCGCGATTCCCGATTCCCAGCAGAGGCGTCCGGCCTCCACGGCCGCCTCCGCGGGAACGGTGAGCACCCCGATTTCGATCCCGAGCCGCTCGACGCTCGCCGGCAGATCCGCGACCGAGGTCACCGCCAGTCCGGAGCGCGTGCGGGTGCCGATCTTCGCGGGGTCGTTGTCGAAGAGAGCCGCGACGGCGAAGCCTCCCGAGCGGAACCCGGGATAGTCGGCCAGCGCGGTGCCGAGGCGGCCGGCCCCCACGATCGCGACCGAGCGCGTCTGATCCAGTCCGAGGATCGAGACGAGATGCCTCCGGAGAAGGGACACCTCGTATCCGACTCCCCGGACGCCGAACTCGCCGAACGTCGCGAGGTCCTTCCGAATCTGAGCCGAGCTCAGGTCGAACCGCCGCGCGAAGGCGTGAGAGGAGACGTGCCGGACGCCTTCCGTCTCGAGCACGCCGAGCGAACGCACGTACAGGGAGAGCCGGGCGGCTGTCGACTCGGACACCGATCGCCGGTCGACGGTCATGCGAGAAAGTCTCGCCGTCCGCTGGCGCGGAGTGGATCGAGCCCGTGCGGCGCGCAGCGGCCGGACCGAGAAGGGGCAACCGTCGTGAGCACCCGTGTCTCGAGAGTGAGATCGGTCGTAGGGGCAGGGCTCGTCCCCGCCCGGCGGCCGCAACGGCCGCCCGTGGAAACCCAAAGCAACACGAGTCTTCTCCTACAGGACATTACGGACCGAAGAAAGGGAAGGTGTCCGCCGCGACGCGCGCGAGATCCCAGAGTTTCGCCGGAGCGATGCCGAGCACCAGGATTCCGAGGCCGCACAGCCCGAGCGCGAGCCCGTCCGCCACGCGCAGACGGGGCGGCCGCTCTCCGTCCACGGGGTCCCGCATGTACATCAGGTACACGACCTTCAGGTAGTAACCGATCGACACGAGGCTGTTGACGACCCCGAGGATGGCGAGCGCGTAGAAACCGCGATCGATCGCGGCCTTGAAGAGAAAGAACTTGCCGATGAAACCGGCCGTGGCCGGGATCCCCGCCAGCGAAAAGAGGCACAGAGCGAGCACGCCCGCAGCGAAAGGCGAGCGCCGGCCTTCGCCCGCGAGCAGGCCGATCGGGTGCGGCTTTGTCTCGTCGCGGAAGAGGGCGGCGACGGCGGCGAAGGCTCCGGCGTTGGAGGCGAGGTACGCGAAAAAGAACACGACCACGGCGGCGAGAGCATCGCGGCCGAAAACGGCCAGCGCGATCAGGACGTACCCCATCTGCGCTATCCCGGAGTAGGCGAGCAGCCGCTTGATGTCCCGTTGCGCGAGCGCGACGACGTTGCCGAGCGTCATCGAGAGGACGGCGAGGACCGCAATGGCGACCCGGAAGCGGTCGGGCAGCCCCCCCTGGAACACCGCCGCGAACACGCGGAAGAGGACGAGGACGCTCGCGGCCTTCGGGGCCACGGAAAGGTACGCGACGGCCGGCGTCGGCATGCCCTGGTACACGTCCGGGGCCCACGCATGAAACGGCGCGACGGACATCTTGAACCCGAATCCGACCAGAAGCAGCAGCAGCCCGAACGCGATCAGCGGGTCGGCGGCGAGACCCACCTGCGAAAGCGCCGAGAGACGCATGCTCCCGCTTTTCGCGAAGAGGAAGACGATCCCGTAGAGGGTGAACGCGGAGCCGAATGCACCGGTCACGAAGTACTTGAGGCTGGCCTCGGACGAGGCGGGAATCGTCCGGAAGATTCCGGCCAGCACGTAGAACGAGAGCGAGAGGAGCTCGAGCCCGACGAACAGAACGAGAAGGTCGAGCCCGCGGATCAGAAGCGAGACGCCGACGTGTCCCCAGAGAAGGAGCGCGTAGAACTCGCCGCGCTCCTCCCCGCAACGCTGCAGATACGGCTTCGCGATCAACAGGGCAATCGCGGCGGTCGCGGCGAGGAACTGGCCGAGGATCGACGTCAGAGCGGAGGTTTCCAGGCGTCCGCCGAAGGTGGTCCCGGCGGGCTCGCGGAGCAGGAGAGCGAGCGAGCCCACGACCGCCGCGAGAGAAAGCGTCGCGAACCAGCCCCGCAGCCGGGGAGCGAACGCGTCCAGGAGGACCAGAAGGCAGCCGGCCGCGGCGAGGAGGATCTCGGGTCCGACCGCCGCAAGCTCCTCGGGTCCGAATCGGGTCAATCCGGAGCTCATCGCTTCGCTCCGGACAGCCGAGGGGTGGACGTCTCGAGGCGCGCCGCTTTCTGGCGGGCGCTCACGGAGGCGTGAAGCGCGTCGACCGACGGACGGATCCGATCGAGCACGTCGTTTGGCCGCACGCCGATCCAGACCATGAGAAGGACGAGCACCGAAGCGGCCACGAGCTCGGTCCCCCGAATCTCCGGGAGGGACCGGTTTTCCTCGTGGACGAGCGGGTTCCAGAACACGCGCTGAACGAGCGTCAGCATGTAGATCGCGGAGAGGACCACGCCGGTGGCCGCCACGACGGACCACCAACGGTGGGCCGACGTCCACGTGCCGACGAGGATCAGGAACTCACCGACGAATCCGTTCAAGCCCGGAAGGCCGATGGACGAGAAGGTGGCAACGAGGAAGAGCGCCGTCGTGACCGGCACGACGCCGGCGATCCCGCCGTAGGCGGCGATCTCCCGCGTGTGGCGGCGCTCGTAGAGGACTCCGACGAGGAGGAAGAGCGCCCCGGTCGAGAGGCCGTGGTTGACCATCTGAAGCACCGATCCCGAAAGAGCGGTGGCGGTCCAGGCGCCGACGCCCACGACGACCAGACCGAGGTGCGAGACGGACGAATAGGCGACGAGGCGCTTCATGTCCTTCTGCGGATAGGCGACGAGCGCGCCGTACACCACGCCGACGAGACCGAGGCCTCCGAGCCACGGACCGTAATCGAGGGCAGCTTGCGGGAAGAGCGGGAGCGCGAAGCGGAGATACCCATACACCCCGAGCTTCAAGAGGACGCCGGCGAGGAGGATCGAGCCGGCCGTCGGTGCCTCGGTGTGGGCGTCCGGAAGCCAGGTGTGGAGGGGGAAGACCGGCACCTTGATCGCGAAGGCAAGCGCGAAGACGAAGAAGAGGAGCGCCTCGACTCCGGTCGGGAAATCCACTCGCGCGAGATCCGCCAACAGAAACGACCACTCCCCGGTCATGGCCCGGTGCCGCGCGGCGACGTAGAGGATTGCGAGGAACATGAGCAGGCTTCCCGCCATCGTGAAGAGGAAGAACTTCATGGCGGCGTAGATCCGCCGCGAGCCGCCCCAGATCCCGATGATGAAGTACATCGGGACGAGCATGACCTCCCAGAACACGTAGAAGAGCGCCAGGTCGAGCGCGCAAAGCGTCCCCAGGACGCCGGTCTCCAGGGTCAGAAAGGCGATCGAAAAGGCCCGGACGCTCTTCGAGACGTGGGTGACCGAATACAGAAGCGAGACGGGAGTCAGGATGGTCGTGAGCAGAATCAGGACGAGGGAGATGCCGTCGATCCCGATCGCGTAGGAGATCCCGAGCGCCGGCACCCACTCGGCGCGCTCGGCGAACTGGAAGCCCGAGACCAGCGGATCGAAGCGAATCCAGAGCAGGGCGGACAGCGCGAGCTCCGCCGCGGCGACGGCCAGAGCGAAGGCCTTCGCCGCCCGCGCCTGCGACTCGGGGAACAGAAGAAGAAGCGCCGCTCCCGCGGTCGGCAGGAAGATCAAGACCGTCAGGAGGTGCGTCGCGAGCAGGTCGGCCACGTTCACGATGCTCCGATGACGAAGACCATCAGCGCGACGAGGCCGAGGAAGAATCCGAGCGCGTAGTTGCGGACGTTGCCCGTCTGAAGGAAGCGAAGGAGGTCGCCGGCGAGCTCGACGAGAAACGCGCTTGCGTTCAGGACACCGTCGATGACGAGAACGTCGACGACCTTCCACAGGGCCCGCGCCACTTCCTGGAACGGGCGGACGAAGACGGCGTCGTACAGCTCGTCCACGCGGAACCGGTCCCGGACGAGGGCGTAGACGCCGGGAAATCTCGCGGCGATCCGGGCGGGCTCGCGGCCGTCTTCCCGCGCATACCACTTCCACGCGAGGAGGACGCCGGCGGAGGCGACCGCGGTGGAGGCCGCGATCAGGAGCCACTCCGTCCCGTGGGAGAGCGGCTGCGAATGCCCCTCGCCCGCCTGCACGGCGAGGGGCAGAAAGATCGGGGCGAGGAAGGCGCCGAAGCGGTCGCCGGTGCTCGAGAGGACGCGCGGCAGCCCGACCCAGCCTCCGACGACGGAGAAGGCCGCCAGCACGACGAGCGGGATCGTCATGGTCGGCGGCGATTCGTGGAGGTGGTGCTCTTGCTCGGAGCCGCCGCGGAATCCGCCCGCAAACGTCAGCGATACGAGTCGAAACATGTAGAACCCGGTCAGACCGGCCGTGACGAGCGCGATGCCGTAGAGAACGTAACGGCCGTCCTCGAACACGCCCGCGAGGATCGCGTCTTTGGAAAAGAAGCCGGCGAGGGGCGGAATGCCCGCGATCGCGAGCGCCGCGATCGCGAAAGTCCAGAAGGTGACCGGCATCTTCTCCCGGAGGCCGCCCATCTTCCGGATGTCCTGCTCGCCGCCGCCCATGGCGTGGATGACGGAGCCCGAGCCCAGGAACAGACACGCCTTGAAGAACGCATGCGTCATCACGTGAAACATCCCCGCCGCGTACGCGCCGACGCCGCAGGCGAGAAACATGTAGCCGAGCTGCGACACCGTGGAGTAGGCGAGGACCTTCTTGATGTCGTTCTGTGCCAGCGCGATGATTCCGGCGAAGACAGCGGTCACGGTGCCGACGATCGCGACGGCGAGCATGGCGTCCGGGGCGAGCCGGAAGAGGACGTTACAGCGCGCGACCATGTACACGCCGGCCGTAACCATCGTGGCGGCGTGGATGAGCGCGGAGACCGGCGTCGGGCCGGCCATCGCGTCCGGGAGCCAGACGTACAGTGGGACCTGGGCGCTCTTCCCCATCGCGCCGACGAAGAGGCAGAGGCAAACCGGGGTCAGAGCGGGAGCAAACCGGCCCGGATCGGCGGCCGCCGCGCCGAAAACGGTCCCAAAGTCGAGGCTCCCGAAGAGCGCGAAGATCGCGAACAACCCGAGGAGAAAACCGAAGTCGCCGATGCGGTTCACGACGAACGCCTTCCGGCCGGCGTCGGCGGCGTACTCGCGGTCGTAGTAGTAGCCGACGAGGAGGTACGAGCAGAGACCGACGCCTTCCCACCCGACGAACATCAGCAGGAAGTTGTTTGCGAGCACGAGGACCAGCATCGAGAACATGAAGAGGTTGAGATAGGCGAAGTAACGGGCGTACCCGGCCTCGGTCTCGTCGTGGGACATGTAACCGATCGAGTAGAGATGGATGAGGAAGCCCACGAACGTGACGAACGCGACCATGACGGCGGAGAGCGGATCGAGTCTCAGTGAGATGTCGGCCGAAAACGGACCCGCGGCGATCCAATCGGAGACCTTCTCGACGATCGGGGCGTGGCTGCCGGCGGCGAAAGGGAAGAGGCGGACGTAGGCCGCGGCGGTCGCGATCGCGACGGAACCCGTTCCGATTATGGACACGAAGGTCTTTCCGAAGCGCCGGCCGAGGAAGAGGCAGAGCAGGAACCCCGCGAGCGGTGGGATCACGATCATCCAGAGCGGCGGCGCGAGGATCAAGGTCACCATTTCAGGATGTGGATCTCGTCGACGTCGATCGTCTCCGTGTGCCGGAAGAGGGAGACGAAAATGGCGAGTCCGACGGATGCCTCCGCCGCGGCGATGGCGATGACGAAGAAAACCACGATCTGCCCTTCGCGGGTCCCCAGGGCCGCGCCGTAGCCGATCAGCGCGAGGTTGGCGGCGTTCATCATCACCTCGATCGAGAGGAAGATCGAGATCGCGTTACGGCGCAGGAGCGCGCCGGCGACGCCGATCGTGAAGAGCGCGGCGGACGCCAGGAGGACGTCGTTCAAGGGAATCCCGCCGATCACGGATTGCCCTCCCGGCGAGCCAGGACGAACGCCCCCACGAGCGCCGCGAGGAGCAGGACGGAGAGGGCCTCGAAGGGGAGGAGGTACTCGGAAAACAGGAGCCGGGCGAGCGGAGCGATCTCGGCCGCGGCCGGACCCTGCGAGCCCGCGGGGACGGAGGCGCCGCCTGCCCGGAGCAACCCGAGGAGCAGGGCCGCGAAGACGAGGAGCGCCGCGGCGGAGAGAATGGTCTGAATCGGGTGCCGGCCTCCCGGGGCGCGCCGTTCGCTTTCGACGTTCAAGAGCATGAGAACGAAGAGGAAGAGCACGAGAATCGCGCCTCCGTACACGATGACCTGGACGGCCGCGATGAACGGAGCCCAGAGCAGCACGAAGCAGCCGGCCAGCGCGAAAAAGGAGACGACCAGCGCGAGCACGCTCTTGACGGGGTGGGGGTGGACGACCATCAGGCCCGCGAAGAGGATCACCACGATGGCGGCGGCGTCGAACGCGATGCGATCCGCCGGGAATGGTCCCGTCACAGCTTGCCCGCGGCGACGAGCGCCGCCGTCCAGAAGAGGTTGACGAGCGCGAGCGGGAGAAGGACCTTCCAGCCGAGCTTCATGAGCTGGTCGTATCGGAACCGGGGGAGGGTCCAGCGGACCCAGACGAACACCCAGACGAAGAAGAGCGTCTTCACGGAAAAGATCACGATCGAGAGAACCGCTCCGAGGACGCCGTGCGGATGGAATCCGGGGAACGTCCAGCCGCCGAAGTACAGAGTCACGGTGATCGCGGAGGCGACGATCATGTTGATGTACTCGGCCATGAAGAACATGGCGAACTTCATCGAGGAGTACTCCGTGTGGTATCCCGCGACGAGCTCGGCCTCCGCTTCCGGGAGGTCGAAGGGAAGCCGGTTCGTCTCCGCGAAGGCCGCGACGTAGAAGACGACGAATCCGACGAACTGCGGGATCACGTTCCACCGAGGGATGAACCCGAGCCACGTTCCGTTCTGCGCCCCGACGATCTCGGTGAGCCGGAACGATCCCGCGGACAGGATGACGCCGGCCCCCGCCGTCGTCATCGCGAGCTCGTAGGAGATGATCTGCGCGCTCGACCGGATCCCGCCCATGAGCGAGAACTTGTTGTTCGACGACCATCCCGCGAGCACGATGCCGTAGACCGACAGCGACGTGATCGCGAAGACGTACAGGAGGCCGATCGAGACGTCCGCGCCGATCAGCGGGACATTCCGGCCCTGCCAGGGCAGCGTGGCTCCGTAGGGCACCACGGCGAAGGTGGTCAGCGCGGAAAAGACGGCGACCGCCGGCGCGAGGACGTACAGCCCGGCGTCCGCGTTGCCGGGAATGATGTCCTCCTTGAAGAAGAACTTGATGACGTCGGCCAGGGACTGGAGCAGGCCGTAGGGTCCGACGCGATTCGGTCCGGGGCGGTCCTGGATCAGTCCCGCGCCGCGGCGCTCGACCCAGAGAAGGAGCGGCACGAAGCCGAGAATCGCGAGGAGGGGAACGAACACCCGCGCCGCGACGAGGAGCCATTCGGTCGCTGCCGGGCTCAACGCTCCTCCGCCGCGATGTAGAGCCCTTTCTTCAGGAGGCCGCCGCCGGAGAGCTCGGCCTCGGAGATGTGCGCGTAGCCCTCGATCTCCGCCTGGATCATCCGCCGCAGGTCTTCCGGCTTCCATCTCCGGTCGCCATAGCCGAGCGCCTGGGCCAGCAGCAGGATCAGCTCCCAGGCCGGGCGGATCGGCGGCTTCGGAAGGAACGCGCGGTCGAACCTCTGCACGCGCCCCTGGACGTTCGTGAACGTGCCCTCCCGTTCGGCGAGGGAGGCGGCGGGCAGAAGAATGTCGGCCGCGCGGGTCAAGGCATTGGCATTGCGCCCCGCGACCGCCAGGATCCGCGCGCGCTTGAGCGCCGCCACCGCCGCCGGATCGTCGGCCGCGCGCCCGAATGCGGCGTCCGCGACGAAGACGACCTCCGGCGCCGCCCTGCCGGACAGGACGTCCGCGAGACCGTACCCTCCGGCGAGAGGCGACATGCCCATGTCCTTCGCCCCGGCAAAGTTGGCGCCGAAGTGATTGCCCTCGATCCACTCCGTTTTGGACTTCATCCGCCGCACGCGGGAAAGATCCACCACCGCGTCCCGGTTCGGACACGCGAGATGGTCCGCGAGCTTGCGAAGGAGGAAGTTTTCCTCGTTCGAGAGGTTTGCGGAGCCGAGGAAGAACAGAGCGGAGGGGCCCGCCCCGTCGATCGTCCCGCGCATTTCCGTCGCGATCTCGGAGACCGCGGACGGCACGATCGCCTCTTTCTCGTCGCTCCCGTGACGGACGGAGGCTTTCTCGATCTCCCGCTGGTTGAGCTTCTCCGAGGAAAAGCGGCCGTAGTCGCAGAGCCAGTAGTCGTTGACCTCCGGGTTCAACCGCGGCAGGAACCGGTAGACGATCCCGGGGTTCGACTCGATCGAGATGTTGCAGCCGATGTTGCAGCCCGGGCACACCGATGGCGTTTTCTTGAGGTACCAGACGCGGCTGCGGAATCGGAATTCCCGCGTGGTGAGCGCGCCGACGGGGCAGACGTCGGCGGCGCACGCCGACCAGTCGTTGGCGAGCGGTTTCCCGTCGTGTGTCCAGACGAGGGTCCGGCCGCCCCGGTCGAGGAACGTGAGCTCGCCCGTGCCGGCGATCTCCTGGCAGAAGCGGATGCAGCGCGTGCACTGGATGCACCGGGTCATGTCGGCGATGACGTGCGGGCCGATCAGCGTCCGGTCGAACCCCGGGTATTGCCGCTTTCGCTCATCGAACTCCGATTTCTGGTCGCCATATCCGAACGAGTTGTCCTGCAGCTTGCACTCGCCGGCCTGGTCGCAGATCGGGCAGTCGAGCGGATGGTTGATGAGGAGGAACTCCATGTTCGCCGCGCGCGACTGGACCACCTTCTCCGTCGTCGTCTTGATCGACAGGCCGTCTTTCAACGGCGTCGTGCAGGCGGCCTGGATCTTCGGGATTCCCTCCACCTCCACGAGGCACATCCGGCACTGTCCGACGACCGACAGGCGGGGATGGAAGCAGAAGTGCGGGATCTCGATTCCCGCGAGCGTCGCGGCCTCGATCAGGTTGATGTCCTTCGGGACCTCGACCGGTGTGCCGTCGAACGTGACGGTGAACGTCCTCTTCTCCGGGGGAGGAGCCGCCGGCGTCGCCCCCGGCGCTTTCCCCTCTTCTCCGCCGGGCTTGGGGGCGGAGCTCATGCGGTC
>DATNMZ010000479.1:0-2788 GCA_035602095.1 Thermoanaerobaculia bacterium | reverse complement strand
TGCGCTCTACCAGGCGGCGGAACACTACTTGAGACTTGAAAACTTCTCGAGCGATCAGGTCCTGGAAACGCAATTGCTCGAGTCGGAGGACTAAGGGGAAATCTGCGATCGGGTGATCAATCTGCGATCTACGATCGGGTGATCGAGATGGCCGACAAGGAACCCTTCACCGGATCCGGTCGATCACCCGATCAAACGATCACCCGATTAATCACCCGATCACCCGATCGCTGATCACCCGATTCTCACTCGCGCTCCACTTCGATCCCATAGCTGCGAAGTTTCCTATACAAGTTGGATCTCTCTACATCGAGCGCTTCCGCTGCGCGGCTGACGTTGCCCCGGTGCCGGCGCAGGGCGGCGAGGATGTAGCGCCGCTCGAACTCCTCGCGCGCGTCTTTCAAGGAGGCATCGGAGGCGGGGAGGTCCTCGCCGGGCTCGCCGCCCGCCCGGCGGAAGTGAAAATCTTCGGGGAGGATTTCATCGCCCGCCGAGAGGATCACGACCCGCTCGATCAAATTCTTGAGCTCCCGCACATTGCCCGGCCATCGGTGGCTCTGGAGCGCTTCGACGGCGGCCGACGACAGCGTTTTTGGCTTGCGCCCGAAGCGGCCGGAAGCCTCGCCCAGGAACTGCCGCGCGAGCAGCGGGATGTCCTCCGTGCGGTCCCGGAGAGCCGGCACCTCGATCGGCACAACGGCGAGGCGAAAGTAGAGGTCCTCTCGGAAGGCGCCCCGCCGGATCTCGCTCGCGAGGTCCTTGTTCGTCGCGGAGAGGACCCGTGCGTCCGAAGAGATCGCGCGCGTTCCGCCGACGCGGGTGAATCGGCCTTCCTGAAGCGCGCGAAGCACCTTGGCCTGGGTCTTCGGGGACATGTCGCCGATCTCGTCCAGGAACAGGGTCGCCCCGTCCGCCTCTTCGAACTTCCCGCGGCGCTCCTCGGAGGCGCCGGTGAAGGAGCCCTTCTCGTGTCCGAAGAGCTCCGACTCGATCAGCTCCTCCGGGATCGCCGCGCAGTTGACCTCGACGAGGGGAGCATCGGCTCGGGCGGAGAGCCGGTGAATCGCGCGGGCGGCGAGCTCTTTGCCGGTGCCGTTCTCTCCCGTGATGAGAACGCGCGCGTCGGTCGGCGCCACCCGGGCGATCTCCTCGCGGAGGCGCCGCAGAGGCGGAGACTCCCCGAGAAGAACGGCCTCGGATTCGCTGTGCCCGCGGAACGACTCGACCTGCGCCAGGAGGTCGCGCCTTTCGATCGCCTTCTGGGCGGTCAGCAGGACTCTCTCGAGCGAAAGGGGCTTCTCGAGGAAGTCGTAAGCGCCCAGCCGGACGGCGCGCACGGCCGTCTCCACGTTGGCGTGTCCGGAGATCATCACCACGGGCACCCGCGCCACCCGGTCCCCCGCGGCTTCGAGGATGGAGAGCCCGTCCCGGTCGCGGAGCCAGACGTCGAGAAACACGAGATCGAACCGTTCCTCGACGATGCGCCGCAGTCCCTCTGCTCCGCTTTCGATCGAAGTGACCGAATAGCCTTCGTCCGTCAGGATCTCGGAGAGGGTCTCCCGAACGGCTCTCTCGTCGTCGATGACGAGGACGCGACGTTTCTTCACGCGGCGGGAAGTTCGATGATGAAACGCGCCCCGCGCGGCCTGTTGTCTTCGACGCGGATCGTGCCGTGATGGTCCGCCACGATGCGGGAGACGATCGCCAGACCGAGTCCGGTGCCCCGCCCTTTGGTCGTGAAGTCGGGGAGAAAGAGCCTTTCCCGGTCGTGGGGGGAAACGCCGCGACCCGTGTCCGTGACTTCGAGCTGCACCCCCCGAGGCCCCTCGGCCACCGCCACGACGATCTCTCCGGATGAACCGCACGCCTCGAGCGCGTTGTCGATGAGGTTGATCAGGGCCCGGCGGATTTGTTCCGGATCGACCGTGACGATGCACGGCGCGGGGGGGCTCTCGACCCGGATTCGGACCCCTTCGCGCGCCCCGTCGAACAGGCGGACCGCGGACAGGGCGAGCGAAGAGAGGTCGGTGGGTTCCGGGCGCATCCGCGGCAGGCGCGCGAAACGGGAGAATTCGTCGACGAGGGACTTGAGAAAGTTCACTTCCTCGACGATGACGCGCGTGCCGCGCTCGATCGTCTCGGCAATGTCGGGCGCGCCCGCCTTCCACCGTTTCGCGATCCGCTCGGCGGAGAGCCGGATCGGGGTCAACGGATTCTTTATTTCGTGCGCGACTCGGCGAGCGACCTCGCTCCAGGCCGCAAGCTTCTGCTCCCGGGCGACGTGGGTCATGTCTTCGATGGCGACGACCCAGCCGCCGCGCTCCCCCGCGGACGGGGGGGCCAGGGGTCGGACGGCAACTTCGAGGCGGCGGTCCCCGTCGGGGGAGGGAAGGGCGAGCTCCCGCGGCGCCAGGGCGACGTCGCCCGCCCGAGCGGCGGTCAAGAGGGAAACGAGGTCGGCGAGCTCCGGCCTTTCGTGCAGCGCCTCGATCGAGACGTCGCCGGCGAGGTGGAGGAGCGAGCGAGCGGCCGGGTTGCAAACGGTGACGCGGCCGGCCACGTCGAACGCGAGAACGCCGGTGGTGACGGACTCGAGCACAGTCGCGAGGAGCCGCCGCTCGAGGTCGACGCGGCGGTTCGAGCTCTGGAGATCTTCGTTCGAGAGAAGCAGCGCATTGCGCGCGTCCTCGAGACCTGCGGCCATGCGGTTGAAGGATTCGACCAGGACGCCGAGCTCGTCCTCGGCGCGGACCCCGACGCGAGCGGAGAGCTCGCCCGACTCGAGACG
>DATNMZ010000478.1:0-3708 GCA_035602095.1 Thermoanaerobaculia bacterium | reverse complement strand
CGCTCGCCCAGCACCATGGTTTCCTTCGCCGTCGAGACCGTCGTCTTGCCGCGGAACGTCGTGATGTCCGTCTTGTCCCCTTTCGCGACGTCGACAAACACGCGGGACTCGCGATCGATGGCCGCGGTGGCCGCATCGGTGGCGACCGTCGAGGAAGAGGAGGAAGTGTAGACATTGATCGATCCCGAGACCATCTTCACCTGGCTGCCGCCGGCGTCCGGAGAGGCGGGGCGGCGCACCTCGAACAGGGAGCCCGGCCGGATGGTGTAGAGCGTTCCGTCGGAGAACATGATCTCCGCCGACCCGGTCCGACCCGTCTTGATGAAGTCGCCGTCGAAGAGCGCCTGCCGCTGTTTCGCGTTGTCGAAAGACGAACGCCCCGCGGTCTGAAGGGAGACGTCCCCTTCCACGGAGATGAAGGACGCGTCTCCGGCTTCCGCGGCTCCGCTGCCGACCGCCCGCCGGGCGTAGGACTCGGACTCGACCGCCAGGCGGAAGGCCTCGTCCCAGCTCTTCTTCGACAACGACTCCTCGGCGCCGCGCAGGGAGCTGCGCGCCTGAGCGATGTTCGACCCGGGGCGCGCCGAGCCGGCAGCGGCAGAGGACTTGGAGATGAGCGCCGTCGCCGTGGCGACTTCCGCGCGGGCCCTCTCCTCCGGCGACCGGCGGCTCCGCGTGTAGACGAAGTAGCCCAGGAACGCAGTCGCGAGGACGATGACTGCCAGGATTCCCCATCGACGCAGCTTGTCGATTGAGATGACAAACCAGTCGATGTCGCCGCCCACCGGCTGATCGGGCTTCCTCTTCGGCATAAACCTCCGGATTTGCGAGACTTACTCAATTTCTTTATAGCATAAGGACGGGGCGAGCGGGCGCTCGCGCGTAACGCATCCCGTGTCAGGCGTTTGCCCGGCCCGGAGAAAGCGACGTTGGCGCGCACCGCGCCTCCGGAGTGCGCTTTCGGCTCCCGCCGCCTCCTCCTTCGAATTCTCGGCTATAGTCGCCCGTTCTCATTTTCCCCTGGGAGGCGTTTTTCGATGTTGAAGACGATGCGCGAGAGCTTCCACCACCTCAAGTGGACTCTTTTCGCGGTGATTCTGGTCTTCGTCCTCGGGTTCGTGTTCTTTTCCGGCGGCGGCGGCGGGACCAAGGACCCCTCCGGAGCGGTCATCGCGAAGGTCGGGGGCGAGACCATCACGGCCATCGACTTCGACCGGCAGTACCGGGCGCAGCTTCAACGGCAGCAGAGCCTCTACCAGGGGAATCTCTCCCCGGAGCTGATCCGGGCGATGGATCTGCCGCGCCAGGTCCTGGACGGGATGATCGACCGAATTCTCCGGCTGGAAGCCGCCAGACGCGTCCACCTCAAGGTGTCCGACCAGGAGGTCGCGCAATTCATCGCCGCTTACCCGGCGTTCCAGCAGAACGGCCAGTTCATCGGACGCGATCAGTACGAACGCATCCTGAGGTCCCAGAACTTCACGCCCGATCGGTTCGAGGATGAGATCCGGGAGAGCCTGCTGCTCGACAAATACTCGACCCTCGTGAAGGCGTCGGTACTCGTATTGGACGCGGACGTCCAGCGGGAGTTCGCCTCTCGCAATGAGAAGGCGTCCATCGAATACATCAAGATCCCTCTCTCGCGGCTCGAAACGGCGGGCGAGGCTTCCGACGCCGACCTGAAGGCGTACTTCGAAAAGCACAAGGAACGCTATCGGGCGCCGGAGCAGCGCAAGATCAAGTACCTCCTCGTCGAAAAGGCGAAGGTCCGGGCGAAGACGATCGTCCCGGAGGCGGAGATCCGGGCCGAATACGAGGCCCGCAAAGCGAGCTTCTCCGTTCCGGAACAAGTCGTCGCCGCCCACATCCTCGTGAAGACGGATCCGGCCAAGGGCGCCGAAGGCGACGCGGCAGCGAAGTCGAAAGCCGAGAAGATCGCCGAGCGCGCGAAGAAGGGGGAGGATTTCGCGAAGCTCGCCAACGAGAACACCGAAGACCCTTCCGGCAAGGGGACCGGCGGCGCGCTTCCGCCCTTCTCGAAGGGACAGATGGTTCCGGAATTCGAGCAAGCGGTCTTCTCGATGGCGCCCGGAGAGGTCCGCGGACCGATTAAGACGCAGTTCGGGTACCACGTCATCAAGCTCGTATCCAAGAATCCTCCCCACACGCGCCCCTTCGAAGAAGTGCGCGCCCAGATCGCCTCCGAACTGTCGGAGAAACGGGCCGATATCGAGACCGAGCGGCGGGCCCGGGCGCTCGCCGACCGGATCCGCGCACTCCCCAATACGTCCGACGACGAGCTGCGCAAGCTCCAGGACGACGCCGTCACCTACAACACGAGCGAATGGATCTCGAAGGGGGAGCCGATCACGGGCCTGGGAGCGAACCAGCGCGCCACCGAGGCCGCCTGGTCGCTGAAGGTCGGACAGATTTCGAAGGACCCGATCTCGACCCCGCGGGGTCCCGCGTTCGTGAAACCCGCCGAAGAGCGCCCGGCGGGTGTCCCGCCGTTCGAGGAGCTCAAGGCAAAGGTCGCCCAGGACTTCCAGACCGAGCGCCGGGAAAAGGAGGCGCAGGAGAAGCTCGCGCCGGCCGCCCGGGAAATCGCCTCCGGCGCGTCGCTCGCCTCGCTCGCGTCGCGGTACGAAACCGAGGTCAAGACCACGCCGGAGTTCGGGCCCGGCGGCACGATACCGGAGATTGGCAACGCCCCCGCGCTCGCGGCCGCCGTGTTTTCGACTCCGAAGGGCCAGGCAGGGCCTCCGGTCGCAGTGCCCGGAGGATTCGTTCTTTTTCGCGTCTTGACGCGCACGACCCCCGAACCCTCGCAGCTCGCGGCGCAGAAAAGCGACATTCAGGACAGCCTCCGCAGCCGCGAGGCCGAGCGGTTGCTGCACGCCTATCTTCTCCAGCTGCGCGCCGAGCGCCGCGTGGAGGTCAACGACGAGCTCTTGAAGTCCTTCCTGCCGGAGCCCGGCGCGGCGCGGCGCGGCTAGCGGCGACGGCGACGGCGGGTCGGCAGGCCGAGAAGGGAGAGCGGCTGGACATGCAAAAGAACCGGCGTCTCGGCCCCGACACTCAGGCGGTGCACGCGGGCAAACGCCTCGACCCCTCGGGGGCGCTCACCGAACCGATCTTCCAGACCGCTCCCTTCTCGTTTTCCGGGACCGATGCGCTGGCGAAGGCGGCGTCGGGAGAGCCCCCGGACGCTTTCTACACTCGCGAGGGAAACCCCAACTGGACGGCGGCCGAAAAAAAGCTCGCGGCGCTCGAAGGCGCTGAGGACGCGGTGCTCTTCGGTTCGGGCATGGGCGCGATCTCGACGGCGTTCCTCGCCCACTTGAAGACCGGCGACCACGTCGTCGCGACGGAAGACCTCTATGGCGGCGCGCTCCGTCTCTTCCGGGACGTTCTCGAGCCGATGGGCGTCACCGTCACGCTCGTTCGCACGGAACCGCGGCCGCCCGTGGAAGCGGCGATCCGAAAGGAGACCCGCTGGCTCTACGTCGAATCGCCCACGAATCCGCTCGTCAAGATCGTGGACCTCGAGTTCGTGGCGGAGATCGCGCGGCGCCGCGGTATCGCGGCCGTGATCGACGGCACGTTCGCCTCCCCCGTCCTGCAGCGCCCGCTGGAGCTCGGGTTCGACCTCGTCCTCCACTCCGCGACGAAGTACTTGAACGGCCATGCGGACGTGACGGCGGGCTT
>DATNMZ010000477.1:0-3618 GCA_035602095.1 Thermoanaerobaculia bacterium | reverse complement strand
CGACCGGAACGGTCTTCGTGACGGCGAGAAGGGCTACCTCAGAGGGGTCCCGCCCGGCGCGGCCCGCCGCTTGCCCGATGCGGTCGAGAATCCGGGCCCGCCGGGCGGCGATCTCCTGGGCGCCCGGGAGGCCGCTCACGGGCCGATGTCGGGGCGCTCGCTCGCGTCGGCTCCCAGATTCGCGAGCCGGTCGGCCTTCTTGTTCATTTCGCGGCGGACGTGGCGGATCGAGAAGCGGCGGAATTGCTTGGCCCGTCTCACCGCGTCGGAGACGAGCGGTTTCAGATGCTCCGCCTTGACGCGGAAGTTGCCGTTGACCTGCTCGACTAAGAGCCGGCTGTCGGATCGGATCTCGACGTCGTCCGCTTTCAGCTCTTCGGCTCGAGTCAGCGCGAGAAGGAGCGCGCTGTATTCCGCCACGTTGTTCGTCTGACTCCCGAGCGGCTCGAACAGCTCTTCGGCCGGCCGGTCGCCGTCCGGCTCGACGTAGACTCCCGCGCCCGCCGGACCCGGGTTGCCGCGGGCCGCGCCGTCGATGTAGGCGAGGAATTTCATTTGAAGATCGTGAGGCGTGAGGCGTGAGACGTTAAGCGGACCGGGGAAGGCGCCGGACGCCAGGCCGCCCCACCCGCGTTGCGCCTAACGCCTAACGCTTAACGCCTTACGGCTCCGGTCTCTTCTTTCAATTCCCCTGGCCGTCCCAGTAGAGGATCCTCTTGCAGCTGTCGCAGTAGACCATCTCCCGGTTCGCCTTGAGGATCTGCATCGCCGCGGGGCGGATCTTCACATGGCAGGCGGAGCAGGAGCCGCTGGCGACACGGGCGATCGCGAGTCCGCCCTTCTTCTCGATCAAGCGGTGGAATTCCGCGCGCTCGCGCGGGGGGATCTGCGCTTCGATCTCCCGGATCTCCGACTGCGCCGCGGCGAGCTCCTCGTCGATCGCGCGTTGCGTCGTCCGCCAGTCCTTGAGCTTCTCCTCGTGCTCCGCGGTCTCCCGCGGCAGGCTTGCCTCTCGAGCCGCGAGGTCCGCGCTGGCGTTTTCGATCTCCTCCTCGAGGGCGAGCACGCGGTCTTCGGTCGTGCGGATCTGTTTGTCGACTCCATCGATCTCGTTCAAGACCGCGCCGTACTCCCGGCTCGACTGAACGCTTCGGAGCTGCCCCTGGTACTTCTTCTGCTTTTCCTGGAAATCGGCGAGCTCACCCTCCGCGTGCCGGCGCTCCGCTTCCGCTTCGACGAGCCTCTCCCGGATGCGCTGGACCGCTTCCACCCGCTCGCGGTGTTCGCGGTCGATGTCGGAGAGGTCCTCGGGAACGGTGTCGCGATCCTTCTGGCGGGCTTGGACGAACCGGATTCGGTCCTGGAGTCTGTAGAGCTGGTCGAGAAGCCCGCTCAAGTACGCTTCTCCGCGCCCAGAAACAAGAGGGGCGGCCCGCTGAGAGGTCGCCCCTTGCCTATCGTCGAATCCGTCTTTTTCACCGGATTGTTTCGCCTCAAGCTCTCCGTACCCCTTTTTCGAGGCCCCCACCGGGTGGGTCCACTCGGATTCGAACCGAGGTCTGACCGGTTATGAGCCGGTGGCTCTGGACCGCTGAGCTATGGACCCTCGGTCGTCGTTCGGCCGTGAATATAGCAAAGCCGGTCCGGGATCTCATCGGATGGTCTCCAGGAACGGCTTGAGCTTCTTTGCCCGCGATGGGTGCCGCAGTTTCCGAAGCGCTTTCGACTCGATCTGCCGGATCCGCTCGCGCGTCACGTTGAAAGACCGGCCCACCTCTTCCAGCGTGTGCTCCGACCCGTCTCCCACTCCGAACCGCATCTTGAGCACCTGCTCCTCGCGGGGGGTCAGGGATTTCAAGACGCGGCGGGTCTGCTCCTGGAGATTGGAGACGAGCACGGCGTCGATCGGCGAGAGGACGCCCCGATCCTCGATGAAGTCTCCCAGATGGGAATCTTCCTCTTCCCCGATCGGCGTCTCGAGAGAAATCGGCTCCTGGGCGATCTTCATGATCTTGCGCACCTTGGACACGGGCATGTCCATGCGCTTGGCGATCTCCTCGGCGTTTGGCTCGCGGCCGAGCTCCTGCACGAGAGAGCGCGACGTGCGCGTCAACTTGTTGATCGTCTCGATCATGTGGACGGGGATGCGAATCGTTCGGGCCTGGTCGGCGATCGCGCGGGTGATCGCCTGGCGGATCCACCACGTCGCGTACGTGGAGAACTTGTATCCGCGGCGGTGCTCGAACTTTTCGACCGCCTTCATCAGGCCGATGTTCCCCTCCTGAATCAGGTCGAGGAACTGGAGGCCCCGGTTCGTGTACTTCTTGGCGATCGACACGACGAGCCGGAGGTTGGCGACGATCAGCTCGTGCTTGGCCTGGTCCGCCTCCTCCTCGCCCTCGCGCACCATGCGAAGGGTCTTCTTGACGTCCTCGTGGGTGACTCCGAACTTCTGCTCGAGCTCCCGCAGCAGCTTGCGGTACTTCGCGATGCGGCGCCTGTAGAAGTCGATCCGGGTCGGGTTCTTCTCTTTCTTGAGCGTCGTCGTGTCCTGCCGGATCGTGGACTCCGGAACGGACATCTGCCGGTCGATGTCCTTGAGAATTCCGATGGCGCGGTTCAGCACGGCCGGGGTGAAGTCCGCCGCCCGGATGAGCTTCGCCATGTCGGCGATCTTCCGGTCGATCGAGGCTTCGATGCGCGCGAGGGCCTTGCTGCCCTTCTTGATCGTGCGCGACTTGAACTTCATCCGCTTGATGTCTTTGTCGAGAGCTCCGATCTTCTTGAAGCTGCCGAGGACGCCCTCGATCCGCCGCGTCGCGCGGTCGTCCAGATCCTCGTCCTCATCGGAGAGGTTGACGAGCTCGTTGACCATGCGCGAATCCCGCCCCGCGTTCTCGAGGAGCTTCAGGATCTCTTCGAGAACGATCGGGTTGTTCGCGAGCGCCTGGTAGATCTTCGCTTCGCCCTGCTCGATGCGCTTGGCGATCCGGACCTCGCCCTCGCGGTCGAGGAGCTTGACCGTCCCCATCTCGCGCAGATACATCCGCACCGGGTCGTTCGTCTTTTCGACGGCCTCGCGAGCCTCCTCGGCCGTCTCCGCTTCGAGCGCGGCGCGGCGGCGGGCCGCCCGGTCGGGATCCGTGACGATCTCGACGCCCATGTCGAAGATCCGCCCGTAGACTTCCTCGAGATCCTGCGGGCTCGCCGTGACCTCGTCCGAAAGGATCGTATGGATCTCTTCGTAGAGGAGATAGCCCTTGTCCTTGCCCGCCTTGAAGAGGAGTTGAAGCTCCGGGTATTTTTCGTCGATCACCAAGTTAGTTTCCTTTCCACCGCGGGGAGCGCGAAAGCTCGCCGCGCCGGCGCCCGTTCTCCTGCTTGCGCCGGATCAGTTCCGCGAGATCTGCCGTCTGCGACGCCTCCGCCCGATCGATCTCTCTCTGGATTTCGGCGCTCTCCCGTTCTAAGTATTTTTTTTCGAGGTCTTTGAGAAGAGCCTCGACACCTTTTTCGGTGGGCGCTGGTTGATCTTCCAGGGCGATCCCGGACACAAAAATTCGATCTTCTGCCGTAAGGTGTGCGATTTGCCTTTGAAAATCAACACCTTCCGCGCCC
>DATNMZ010000476.1:0-5322 GCA_035602095.1 Thermoanaerobaculia bacterium | reverse complement strand
CTCGCACCATTCCCTCGCCTGGCTCGCGTCGCACGAGGAGTTCGAGGAGCAGATCGCGCTCCATCGCGCGCGGATCGTCGAGGACTTCGGCGTTGCGCCGCGGGTCTTTCGCAACACGGAGCTCATCTACTCCGACGAGCTGGCTCGATTTCTCGAAGAGCGCGGTTATGCCGGCGTGCTCGCCGACGGCGTCGAGCCACTCCTGGGTTACCGCTCGCCCCACCATCTCTATCGCGCCGCGACTTTGAACGGTCTCCCGCTGCTTCTGCGCGACTATCGGCTCTCCGATGACATCGCCTTTCGCTTCTCCGACCGGTCCTGGAGCGAGCATCCCCTGACTGCCGAGAAGTACGACCACTGGTTGAGCGGGCTCCCCGGCGAGCTCCTCTCCCTCTTCATGGACTTCGAGACCTTCGGCGAGCACCAGTGGAAGGACACGGGCATCTTCCAGTTCTTCGAGTCCTGGGTGCGGCTGTACTCTTCCCGCGAAGGCGCGCGGTTTCTCACCCCATCGCAGGCGATCGACACACTCCCCCGGCGGGACTCGCTCTCCGCGCCGCGCCTGCTCTCCTGGGCGGACGAGGCGCGCGACCTCTCCGCCTGGCAGGGAAACGAGCTCCAGCGGGACACGCTGCGACGGCTGTTCGCCCTCGAGGACCGCATCAAGTCGTCCGGGTCCGACGAGATGCTCCAGGATTTCCGGCGGCTCTCGACCTCCGATCACTTCTACTACATGGCGACGAAATCGTACGGGGACGGCGACGTCCACGCCTATTTTTCCCCTTTCGACTCTCCGTACGAGGCCTACATGGCGTTCATGCACGTCCTCTCGGACCTCGAGCGGCGCGCCTCGCCTGCCCGGAGGCCGGCCGCGGCGCGGCCGCTCCGGGCGTAATGCGTCCCGTCCTCCTCGTCATCTGCGACGGGTGGGGGGTCGCCCCGCCTTCGCCCGGGAACGCCATCACTCTCGCGTCGACTCCCGTCTTCGACCGCTGGCTGGCACAGTCGCCTCAAACGACGCTCGACGCTTCCGGGGAGGCCGTCGGGCTTCCCGCCGGGCTCATGGGAAATTCCGAGGTGGGGCACTTGAACCTGGGAGCGGGACGAATAGTTCCGCAGGACCTGCTCCGCATCGATCTCACGCTCCGGGACGGATCCTTCTTCGAGAATCCCGTGCTCGTCGCGGCGGCGGATCACGCCCGCAGGGCGGGCTCCGCGCTCCACCTGATGGGTCTCCTTTCGGACGGGGGCGTGCACTCGCACATCCGGCATCTCTTCGGCCTCCTCGAGCTCGCCTCCCGCCGGAAGGTCCCCCGCGTGTTCGTCCACGCGTTCACGGACGGGCGCGACACTCCGCCCCGGTCGGCCCTGCGCTACCTCGAAGAGCTCGAGCCCCGGCTCGCGGAGGCCGGAGGGGCCGTCGCCACAGTGTCGGGACGCTACTACGCGATGGACCGGGATCAGCGGTGGGAGCGGATCGCGAAAGCGTACGCGGCGCTGCGCCGGGGAGAGGGGCGGCGGGCGGCGACGGCGAGCGAGGCGGTCGAAGCGGCCTACGCCGCGGGTGAGACCGACGAGTTCGTCCTGCCGACGGTCGTGGCAGCGCCGGGCGGCGAGCCGGCGACTCTCGAAGACGGCGACGCGGCCGTCTTCTTCAACTTCCGGGCGGACCGGGCGCGGCAATTGACGAGCGCGCTCTCCGTCCGGGCGTTCGAGGCATTCGACCGCGGCCCCGTTCCATCGCTCTCCCTCGCAACGTTCACGGAGTACAAGAAGGAGTTCGCGCTCCCCGTCGCGTTTCCGCCGATCGCGCTCTACCGGATCCTCGCGGACGTCTGGAGCGAGCGCGGCATCGCCAACCTGCGCGTCGCGGAGACGGAAAAGTACGCCCACGTCACCTATTTCTTCAACGGCGGAGTCGAGCGCGCCTTCCCCGGCGAGGAGCGGGTTCTCGTGCCCTCCTGGCGGGGGGCGACCTACGATCTGCACCCGGAGATGAGCGCCGCCGCGATCACGGACGAGGTCGTCCGGGCGCTCGACTCCCGCCGCTTTCCCGCTCTCGTCGTCAACTACGCGAACGCAGACATGGTGGGACACACCGGAAAGCTGCCGGAGACCGTTGCGGCGATCGAGACCGTGGACGCCTGTTTCGGCGCGCTCGAAGAGGCGGCGGCACGGGCCGGCGCGACGGTGCTCCTGACCGCCGACCACGGCAACGCCGAGCAGATGCTCGACCTCGTCACCGGAGAGCCGCACACGGCGCACACGACCAATCCGGTGCCCTTCGTCATCCGCGGGCCCGGCCGCTTCGCTCTCCGGACCGGGGGCGCGCTCGGAGACGTTGCGCCGACGCTCCTCGAGATTCAGGGTATTCCGGCCCCCGTCGAGATGACGGGCCGGAGCCTCCTCACGAGAAAGGACGGCTGAGCTCCGACGGGGGGCGGGCGAGCCCGCCCCGCCGCGCGAACGACGGAACGGACGCTACCGCACGTCGAAGGGGAAGGAGTTCTCCGCGGTCTTCCCGGCCTTGCGATCCTCGAGCTTCACCGACAGGGCGTAGCGGCCGGGGTCGAGCCCGTAGGTCTGCACCTGGAGGAGGAGCTTCCGCGCGCCCGTGCGCTCCCGGTCCGAGGCCTTCAAGAGCTTCAACTCGACGCGCCCGTGTGCGCGCCCGTCGACCCCGATGGCGCGGCCGGTGTACTGGAGATCCGCGGAGAGGTCGGAAAAGTTGTAGCCGATCAGGCAGACCTGCATCGGCTCCCCGCTCCGGCTCGTTCCGGCGAGGGCCGTCGGGATGAACGACTCGCCCGCGAAAGAGAACGGGTACTCGGCGACGGGCGCGCCGCCTTCGCGGGGCTTCGCCTTCACCATGATCCACTGGCGGCCTTCCTCGATGAACAGGGGCGGCAGCGTATACGCCGCCGAAGCGTCCGCGGGAACCGTGAGCCCGCTCACGGTCACGCCGAACCGGTCCGTCTCGGCGTCGTGAACGAGCGTCCGCAGCGTGTACCGGCCCGGAAGAAGCGCGAGCTCGCCGTAGATCTTGAGCCCGCCGTTCTGGAGCGTTCCGCGCACCTTCGAAAGGTCGAGCCCGACCGGCTGGAGGAGGAAGTCCCGTGTCGTTCCGGCCGCGTCGATCGCATAGACCGAGACCTCCACGTTCATGGCGTCGCCGTCGTGCTTGGCGAGCAGGCGGTCCCCCGGGATCTCGATGACCACCGGCACCCGCACGCGCGCGGCGCCGTTCGGGAAGGGAGCGGCGACGACCCACGCCGGCAGATCGGTCTTCGGGGTCGCGGAGGCGATCGCGGACGCCATGATGAGCTTGCGCTCGATCGGCGTCAGCTGTTTGTGCGTCTTCGGCTCGTAGTACCCGCTTCGGGCGGAGACGTGCCATGCCTTGTTCTTCACCTTGACTTTGAGCGGATGGAACTTGCCATTCTCCGGTATGCGGACCGGCTGAAAGGCGAGCAGGTAGATCAAACCGGTTCGGTCGAGAAGTTTTTCGAGGGCGGGCCCGAGATCGTTCGCGTTCTTCAAGAACTCTCCGCCCGTCTGTTCCGCCATCGAATACAACGAATCCTGTCCGCTGACGGGGACGTCGACGCCCGTCATGGAGACGTTCGCGCGCAATCCGCCGATGTCGATCGAATGGATCGTGCAGTCGGAACGGTTGAAGAGGGCGAGAGCACGCGCCATCGCGCTCTTGAGATCCGTGTTGCCGAAACGCGTGTCGTTGTCGATCTTCCAGGATTGCCCGCGGATGGCCCACTCGGCTTCCTTCGCCCCGGCGGACGCCCCCGTCGCTCCCGAGATCTCCCGGCTGTCCCAGCCCTCGGAGAGGTACAGGATGTGCTTGCGGCCGGGGACGGCATCGAGCGCCGTCGCCAGCTTCGCGAAGGACTCGAGCATCCGGGTCACGCGGTCCCGATACATCGCCCGCAGGCTCTTCTGGACCATCGTCTGCATGTTCTCGATCGCTTCCCCGAGAGCGACGTCGAGGCCGCCTCCCCCGCCGCCGGCATCGCCCGCGGTCGCGAACGGGCTGTCGCTCGTCTGGTTCGGCGACGTCACGAGGAGGCCCGTCGGATCCGGAGACCGTTCCGCGAGGTTGGGAAGCCCGAGCGTCTCGATCGCCGAGGCGAGCTGGGTTCGATCGCCGGTGAAGGGGATCAGGAGGCGGAACCCGGTCTCGACCGAATACGTGGCCACGGCGGCCGTGTCGAGCTCCTTCATCCGGGTCACCACGAAATCGCGCGCCGAGCGTCGCGCGGCGACGATGCCGCGTGCGGACGAGAACGAGAGGTCGAAGAGGAGCAGGAAGCGGCGGCTCGCGGCCGGGTTGATCGGATTGTCGCCGGGGGTCATGGCCGGAAGGGGTTTTCGCTGGTCGAGAACTTCGAAGCCCGTGATGGGCTGTTGCTTCCCGTCGTCGTAGACCTCGAAATCCTCGGCGGTCAGGCCTTCGACGGGATGCCCGTCCTTGTCCACCACGTTGACGGGGACCTCGACGACGACGACTCGCGCTTCCTCGCGAACGCCGCTCTTCGGGTCCGCTTTCTCGGGACCGGAGAATCCGGTCGCGCAGAGAAGAAGGAACACTCCGGCCGCCGCAGGAAGCCGCGGGATCGAGCGCATGTTGGAGATCCCCCTGAGGCGTATCTTCCGCCCGCGGATCGGCAAGTGCAACCCGACAACGACGGCCGGGCCCGACCTCGGATTGCCTTCAAAACAAGCGGCCCGGCGGGGTCGCCGCCGGGCCGCGAAGGAACGCGCGGAAGGATTCTTAGAACGAGACGCGACCCGAGAACCGGAGGATCCGCGGAGCCTGAGTCTCCTGGACCGTCTGGGTGCCCGCCGACAACGAAGGCTGATTCAGACGGGCGTTGCGCTGCGTGACGGTGTTCAAGTTCATGACGTTGAAGCAGTCCACACCGATCGTGGCGGAGATCGTCGCCGTGATCGGGATGTTCTTCTCGAGCCGGAGGTCCAGCTGAGAGACCCAGCCGTAGCGGAACGTGTCGACGGCGGTGACGTAGGAGCGCCGCGAGAGGCCGTCCGTGCCCGAGTCGATCACGTAGTACGCGATCGGGTAGCCCTGGCGCCCGAAGTAGTTGCCCGCGATGGTGAAGCCGAGCGGGAGCTGGTAGGCGCCCGCAACGTTGAATTGCCAGGTGGCATTCAGGTTGACCTGGCCGAAGGTGCCGCTGCCGCCGCCCGCGTTCGGCGCCACGACGCCGTTGTTTTCGCAGGCTCCGGGAACCGAGTCTTCCCCGCTCGAGTAGAGACCGTTCGTCGGATCCACACAGGCCCCGGGTCCGA
>DATNMZ010000475.1:0-3716 GCA_035602095.1 Thermoanaerobaculia bacterium | reverse complement strand
CCGAGCGTTGCGCCTAACGTCTAACGCTTAACGTCTAACGGCCCCCAGGCGTGAGACGTGAGGCGGACGGAGAGTCGCGGCCCCGGTTCGGTCTTGCGCCTCACGCCTTACGCTTAACGTCTAACGGCCCTGGTTCTCCTGATTACGCTTAACGTCTAACGGCCCCGGTTCTCTCAATGCACATGCGCGTGCACGCGGCCGCGGACGTGAGCGAGTCCCTCCCGCAGGAACCATGGAACCATGAGGAGGGACAGCACCGGGTCGAGCCAGCCCGGCGCCCCGAGGAGGCCCCCGACCATCGCGAGAAGGGTCAGGATCGAATCCGCGGAGCAGGCGATCGATTCCTTGGCCTCGGCCGCGAGCCCCTTGCTGTCGAGCGCGTGGCTCGTCTTCCATTTCCAGTAGCCGATGAAAGGCATGCCGAACGACGCGAAGATCGTGAGGCCGAGGCCGAGGAGACTGGGGTCCGCGTGGGCGCCACCGGAGATCTCGACGACCCCGCGAGTGGTCGTGTACGCCGCGAGCAGCAGGAAGGAGATGCCGATCCAACGCGCGAGCATCTGATCGCTCCGCGCGTGGTCCTCCTCTTCGTCGGAGAGGTGCCGCAGGTGGCGAACAGCCAGGAGCGCGGCGCCGCCCTCGATCACGCTCTCGAGCCCGAAGGCGAGCAGCGCGAGGCTTCCGATCCGGACCGCCTCCCAGAGAGCAAGACCTCCTTCCCCGAGGACGTGAAGGAAGGTCAAGCCGAGCAGCCAGTACATCCGGCGCCGCAAGCGCGTCGGGTCGGGTCCGCCCACGCGCAGCACGCGGGCGCCCGCGGCGGGACGGGGGGCGGGCTGATCCGACATGTCGCATTCTAAGCACGGGGAGAAGCGTCATCGGCTGGCGGCGCGGCCGGGGCGCCCGGAATACAATGATCGCGTGCCACGTTGCCGAACCGCAATGCTGCAAGCCGTTCGAGCGGCCCGCTGGGCGCGAATCCTGTTCCTGGCTGCGGCGTTTCTGGCCGTCGCCGGCTCGTTCGGACTGCACCCGGAGCCGGATACGCTGCGGCCTTTCGCGGCGTCGGCTTCGGCCTGGACCGCGACGGGGACCGCCGCCTCGGGCGCACACGACTGTTTCGCATGCCTCGTGCACCGATCGATGTCTCTCGCGAGACTCTCCGTTTTCGCTCCCACCGCCGCGCGCTCGGTCGGCGCCTCCGTTCCCCTCCCCGCCCGGCGGATTCGCCTCTTCACGCCCCGCCTCGACGACGGGCGCGCGCCTCCCCCACTCGGCTGAGTGACCCGGGCATCCGGCCTTTCGCCGGACGCCGACGGCGCCGGCTCCGCCGGCGGGAGGAATCCGTGAAACGTCGCGTTGGAATGCTCTCGTGCCTGTTCCTGCTGGCCGCGCTCGCCCCCGCTCGCGGCCAGGAGCCGACTCCGACACCCGTCCCGACGCCCGCTCCGCCGGCTGGCCCGGAGGCGCCGGCGCCGGTGGCCGCGCCGAGCCAGACGTCGAATTATTTCAACCCGTCAATTTCCGCGATCGGGAACTTTCTCGCGGTCGCGGGACGCAACCCGGTCGAGAATTTGCCCAACCTGAACCTGCGGGAATCCGAAGTGGGCCTGCAGGCGATCGTCGATCCCTACGCCCGTGCGGACTTCTTTCTCTCCTTCGGGGGGGGAGGTGTGGACGTCGAAGAGGGCTACCTCACCTTCACCGCTCTGCCGGCGCAGTTCCTCGCGAAGGTCGGACGCATGCGCGTTTCCTTCGGAAAGATCAACACGATGCACCTGCACGTTCTGCCCTGGCCGGACGAGCCCCTCCCGATCGTGAATCTGCTCGGCGGAGAGGAGGGCTGGATCGGCGACGGCGTCTCGCTCGCCCGCCTGATCCCGATGCCGGCCGATCTCTTTTCGGAATTGACGCTGCAGGTCTTCCGGGGAGAGCGGCCGGGGCTGTTCGCGGCGCCCCACCGGAGCGATCTCGCCTACAACGCTCACTACCGGGCCTACGGCGACATCTCCGAGTCGAGCAACCTCGAGCTCGGCTTCTCCTACGGCTACGGCCCCAACGAGACTTCGACCGAGGAGATCACGCGGCACACGCGGCTGGAGGCGATCGACGCGACCTTTCGCTGGAAACCGCTCCGGCGGGGAAACTATCGGTCGGCCTCGATCCGGGGCGAGCTTTTCCGCAGCCGCCGCGACCAGCCCGACGGGAGGCAGACCGCGCGCGGCTGGTTTCTTTCCGGCGAGTACCAGCTCGCCAAGCGATGGTTTACCGGCGCGCGCGTCGAATCGTCGGACCACGCCGATGATGGCTCCCGCCGCGACACCGGCCAGGCCGTGACGCTCACTTTCTGGCCGAGCGAGTTCTCGCAGCTCCGCGGCGAGCTCCGCCGCCGCCGTTACGCCGGAGGGATCAACGCGACCGAAGCGCTCCTCCAGCTCCAGTTCGCCATCGGCGCCCACGGCGCCCACCCCTTCTGAGGAACAAGCCATGAAAAAAGCTCTCGCCGTTCTCTTCGCCGCCGTTGCGCTCGCCGTCTCGGCGCCGACCTTCGGCGCCAAGCTCAATGTCGTCTCGACCCTTCAGGACTTCGCCTCAATCGCCGAATCGATCGGCGGAAACCGGGTCGAGACCTACGCGCTGGCCAAGGGCTACCAGGACCCGCATTTCGTGGAAGCGAAGCCCTCCTTCATCGTGCGCCTCTCGCGCGCCGACCTCTTGATCGCCGCGGGACTCGAGCTCGAGATCGGCTACCTGCCGCCCTTGATCGACCAGAGCCGCAACGCCAGGATCCATCCGGGCAACCCGGGATATCTGGACGCCTCGACCGGCTGCGACATCCTCCAGCGGCCCACAGGGCAGGTGACCCGGGCGATGGGCGACGTCCACCCGTACGGCAACCCGCACTACTGGACCGATCCCGACAACGGCCGGATCATCGCGCGTTCCATCGCGGCGCGACTGACAGAGCTCGATCCCTCGGGCAAAGCGACGTTCGACGCAAATCTGGCCGCATTCGAGACGAAGCTCGCCGCGAAAGAGAAGGAGTGGGACGCGACGATGGCCCCGTACGCGGGCACGAAGATCGTCACGTTCCACGACTCGTGGCCGAACTTCGCGAAGCACTTCAAGCTCGTCGTCGCAGGGCACGTCGAGCCCAAACCCGGCATCCCCCCGTCGCCCTCGCACACCCTGGAGATCATCAACCTGATACAGAGCCAGAAGATCCCCGTCATCCTCGTCGAGCCGTACTTCGATTCCAAGACGCCGAATTTCATCGCGAGCAAGACAGGCGCGGCCGTCGTGATCTTCTATCCGTCGGTCGGTGGCATCCCGGAGATCAAGGACTACTTCGACCTTTTCGACCGGAACATCGGCGCCTTCATCGCCGCCATGAAGGGGCGGAAGTGACCATCTTCCAGATCCTGCTGCCCGCGTTCGTCGCCAGCCTGATCCTGACGGGGATTCACGCTTACCTGGGCGTCCACGTGGTCGAACGCGGGGTCATCTTCGTCGACCTCTCGCTTGCGCAGATCGCCGCGCTCGGTTCCACCGTGGCGTACCTGGCGGGGTACGACCTTCACTCCTCCATGGCCTACCTGTTCTCCCTCACCTTCACGTTCCTCGGAGCCGCGATCTTCGCCATGACGCGCGTCCACCGGAAAACGCGGATCCCGCAGGAGGCCATCATCGGCATCGTCTATGCCGTTTCGGCGGCC
>DATNMZ010000474.1:0-5714 GCA_035602095.1 Thermoanaerobaculia bacterium | reverse complement strand
TTTCCCGTCTCCCGTTTCCCGTCTCCCGTTTCCCGTCCCCTTCACTGCTCCGCCGGGATCACCAGGACCGGCCGGTCGCTCGCGGTCAGCACCTGGTTCGTCACGTCGTCGCGGCCGAGCACCGATCGCAACCGCGGGCCGTGGCTGCCGATGACGACCAGGTCGTGCTCGCCCTCCCGGACTTCCGCGAGAATCCCTTCGAGAGGGGAACGGGCCCGCCGGACGCGGAACTCTCCCTGCACTCCCAGGGCATGGAGCGTCCGCACTCCGCGCTCCAGGTGCGCCCGGACCCACTCGGGAGGCTCCTCTGCGCCCCGGAGCACGTGAAGGAGGAGGGCCCGCGCCCGGAGCCGGGCGGCGAGCCACCCGCCCAGGCGGACGGCCTGACGTCCCGGCTCGCCCACCGCGGTGCAGACGAGAAGGTTTCGAAGGGGCCGAGGCGTCCCACGGACGAAGAGCACGGGTGTCCGCGTCCGCGCGGCGAGAACCGGTTCGTCCAGGAGGGAGCCGCGCCTCTTCTCGCCGTCGCCGCCCCCGTCCGCGACGTAGAGGTCGTAGAAGCTTTCCGCGAGCTCCGTTGCGATCTGTTCGCCGCGGTCGCCCGCGCGAACGCGGATCTCGATCTGGCCGGCATCGGCCGCGGCCATCCGCTCGACGAGAGAGGCGCGCACTTTTTCGATCTCGTCGCTGTCCCGCGCGACGCCCAGAACCGTGAGCGCACCGCCAATGGCGCGCCCGACGCGAACGGCGGCCGCGAGCGCCTCGGTGGAGCGCAATCCGGCGTCCGCGACGAGGACGCGCGGCTCCGGCTGGGCCAGCACGCGCCATCGTTTCAAAGAGACCTCGACCTCGGGAGCGAGCTCGCGATCGGCCGCCACGACGGCGTCGATCAGAATCCCCTCTTCTCCGTAGGGTGCGATCGGGAAGATCTGCCGGAAACCTCCCTCCGGCAGCCGCACCCGCACCCGCCGGAGTCCGCCCGCGAAGGTCTGCTCAGCGACGGTCGCCTTTCCGAACGACGGGGCCCCGGCGGCGGTCTCCTCGCCGAGCGCCACCTGCTCGGGCCGCACGAGCAGGCGCACGGGCCCGCCCTCCTCGTGCGGAAGCTCGGGCGGAATCGGCAGCGTGACCGAGCCGAACCGCGCCCGGCCTTCCTCGCAGCGCCCGACGAGGACGGTGCCGGCACCGAGGAATGTCGCGACGAAGAACGACTGCGGCCGGGAGTAGAGCGCCTCGCCGGTCCCGACCTCGAGGAGCCGCCCGCGGTCGATGACGCCGATTCGGTCTCCGAGCTCGAAGGCTTCCTCCTGGTCGTGAGTGACGAGGATCGTCGTGACGGAGAGCGCGCGCTGGATCTCCCGGAGCGTGCGGCGAAGCTGCGTTCGGATCTTCGCGTCGAGCGCGCCGAAGGGCTCGTCCAGAAGAAGAACACGCGGCTGGTACGCGAGCGCCCGGGCGAGCGCGACCCGCTGCTGCTGTCCGCCTGAGAGCTGATGAGCGTAACGGTCGCCGAGCCCTCCGAGCTCGATGAGCTCCAGAAGCTCGTCGCTCTTTCGCCGCCGTTCCGCGTGAGGCACCTTCCGGAGCCGCAGGCCGAACTCGATGTTCTTCGACACCGTCATGTGGCGGAAGATCGAGTAGTTCTGGAAGACGAAGCCGACCCCGCGCTCCTGGGCCGGGAGGCCGGTGACGTCGCGCCCGAACAGGTTGATTGTCCCGCCGTCTTCCCGGGAGAGGCCCGCGATGAGGCGCAGAACGGTGCTCTTCCCGCTGCCGCTCGAGCCCAGGAGAACGAAGAGCTCGGAGTCGCCGATCTCGAGCGACACGCGGTCCACCACGCGCCGGCCGGCGTAGAGCTTCGTCAGCTGGTCGAGAACGATCGACACGCTAGCTCCTCTTCGTACGGCCGGTGTAGCGGAACAGGAAGAAGAAGATGAGAAAGGAGAGAACCGCGAGGACCGCGGCGAGCGCGTTTGCCTGCGCGATGTCTCCGGCCTCGAACTGGGCGAATATGTAGAGCGGGGCCGTCTGGGTCCGAAGCCGCAGGTTGCCGGAGACCATGACGGTGGCGCCGAACTCGCCCAGGGAGTGCGCGAAGGTGAGCAGCGCGCCCGTCACGAGGCCGCCGCGGAGAGCGGGGAGCAGAACGAGGCGAAAGGTAGTCCAGCGTCCCGCGCCCATCGTGTACGCCGCCTCTTCGTAGGTGGCCTCCATCTCGTCCAACAGCGGCTTGACCGTTCCGAGCATGTAAGGAAAGGTGACGAAGAGATGGGCGAGCAGCACGCCGGCCGGCCGGAACATCGGCTGCAGGCCGAGCGGCCCGAGCAGTTTGCCGAGGAGGCCGATCGGCCCCCACAGCAGCAGAAGAGAGGTGCCGACGACGACCGTGGGAATCGCGACGGGCAGGTTGACGACGATTCCGAGTGTGCGCTCCCCTCGGAACCGATGCTTCGACAGCACGTAGGCGGCGAAGGTCCCCAGCACCGCGTTCACGCCGGCCGTCAGGAATGCGATCAGGAGGCTGAACCGGAGCGCGAACTGGGCCTCCGGAGCGCGGACCGCATGCCAGAACGCCGGGAGGCCTCCGCGGAAGGCGAAGACGAGCACCGCGCCGAGCGGCATCAGGAGCAGGGGAAAGAGAACGAGGACGAGGAGGCTGACGGGCCCGGCCGCCATTGCCGCCCGGCTTTTCCCCCGCGAAGCGGAGACCATCGGCGGCGGATCGATCGGAGCCGTCCGGCTCACTTCCCGAGCTCCTTCAGGACGCGCGCCTTCCAGACGCCGTCGATGATCTCCCTCTTCGCGCGCTTCCAGCCGCCAAAATCGGAGATCCGGAAACCATCCTCGATCCGGGCGAACCCGGCGTTGCGCTCTTCGTTCACGCTCCGAAAACCGTACCGCGAAAACGCGGCTTGCGCGCGGTCGGACCAGAAGAACGTGACGAAGGCGTCCACGAGAGCCCGGTCGGCCCGCGAGACGTTCCGATCGATCCGCACGAGCGTGTGCTCGGAAAAGATGGTGCTCGGCGGATAGACGATGTCGGATTGGAGCTTGCCACGGCCGCGATCGAAGATCGCCTCCTGCTCGTAGGTGATGAGCGCGTCGCCGAATCCGTTTTCGTATTGGGTCCGCGCGGCGCGCGCGGAGGCGGCCTGCGCGACGACGTTGCGCCACACTCCGCGGAGGACCTCGAATCCGGCCTGCGCGCCGCCCCCGTTGGTCCGGCGGAATCCGGACCCGTACTCCGCGAGGATGGCCCAGTTCGCGCCTCCCGAAGTCAGCGGGTCCGGATGCACGACGCGCACGCCGGGCTTCCCCAGGTCGCGAAAGTCGCGGATGCCCTTCGGGTTTCCGGGGCGGACGAGAATGACGAAGGGAGTTCGGTTCACGACACCCCCGTTCGGAAGCGTGCGCCACGAAGCGGGAGGGACGACTCCGCCGTCGGCGAGCTTCATCGCGTCGAGCTCCAGGGAGAGCAGCGCCACGTGCGCCGGCACTCCGAGAAGGATCTGATTCGTGATCGTCCCGGAGCCGGCAAACGCGCTCACGAGCTCGACTCGCTGGCCGGTGCGCTCCCGCCATTCCCGCTGGAACTCCGGAAAGACTCCCCGGTTGATGCACTCGCCGAGAATGCTGAAGCCGTAGAGAACGATGGTCCGGGGGGGCCGCGCCGCGGAGGATCCGGGCAGCCACGGCGTGATCGCATAGACAAAGAGCGCGGCGGCGAGCGCCAGCGGCACCGCGGTCTGCACCCGACGGACGAGAACTTTCCTGGAGAACAAACCGGGCGGCCCCCCCTACCTACCCGATCCTTGCCCGTACGGAGCCGGCCCGTCAAACGGACTGTGGACGTGAGACGTGAGACGTGAGGCGGAAGGCGAAGGCGGCGGATCGGACTTCCCACCGCATCGCGCACACGAATTGCATCGCTGGCCCTCATGAAGGAAAAAGCGAAGGCCCGCCAGATCCAGGAGGACGAGGGCGTCCAGAAAGCTCTCGCCCAGACCGCTCCAGGCGAAGAAAAGACGACCCCCGCCGGGCGGGCAGCGGGCCGGGCCTCGCTCGGCCTCTCGGGCGGCGTGTTCCTCCTGCTCGGGGCGCTCTACGCGGCCGTCGCCGAAGGGGTCATTCCGCTGCCGGGCACGTCCTTCAACCTTCTCCACCGCCTCCCGCTCGCGCTTTTCCTGGTCGCCGGAATCGTCTTTGCCGAGCGGGCGCTCGAGCACTTCGGGATCTCGCGGCTGGAGAGCACCGTCTCCCGATACAACCTGACCCGCATCGTCCGCCTCGTCACGGCGCTCGCCGTCCTGGGCGTCCTCGGCTCGATCTTCTTCGGAAACCTCTACACGGGGCTGGTCTCGCTCGGCGTGATCTCGATCATCGTTGGACTGGCCGTGCAGACGCCGATGACCAGCTTCATCGGATGGCTCTACATCCTGGTTCGAGCGCCCTATCGCGTCGGGGATCGGATCCAGATCGGCGACGCGACGGGAGACGTCATCGAAGTCAGCTACCTCGACACGACGCTCTGGGAGTTTGGCGGCAAGTACCTTTCGAGCGACCATCCGAGCGGGCGGATCATCCAGTTTCCCAACTCCCGAGTTCTCAATACGGAGGTTTACAACTACTCCTGGCCGCTCTTCCCTTATATCTGGAACGAGATCCGTATTCCCATCGCCTACGAGAGTGACCTCGACTTCGTCGCCGAAACGATGCTGGCGGTCGCGGAGAGGCAGATCGGTCCGGAAATGGAGAAGCGCGTCCGGATCTTCCGCGGCCTCCTCGCGAAGACCCCGGTGGACCAGCTCACCGTGCAGGAAAAGCCGGTCGTCCTCTTCCGCACGAGTGAGAACACCTGGCTCGAGGCGATCGTGCGTTACCTCGTGGACCCAAAGCGCGCCGGGCGGGTGAAGACGGCGCTGATCCGCGAGCTTCTCGCGAAGTTGAAGGCGGCGCCGGACCGCGCCCTCATCCCGAAGGGCAACTCACGC
Source organism: Thermoanaerobaculia bacterium (assembly GCA_035602095.1). GTDB lineage: Bacteria > Acidobacteriota > Thermoanaerobaculia > UBA5066 > Gp7-AA6 > JALYUA01. Next base: position 723 of record DATNMZ010000474.1, on the reverse strand, counting down.
TGAAAAACGCGGCGCTCTAGGAGCGTTTCCCGTCGAGCGGCCGTTTGCCGGGCGCGTACTTGATGACGCGGACCGTCTCGACGGTGACGAGGCCCTCGGAGATCATCTCGTCGAGTATCGGTATCAAGCGCGCTACTCCGTCCTCCGTCTCGACGATTTCGATCAAGACGGGAAGGTCTTCGGAGAGCCGAAGGAGATGCGCGGTATGGAGGACACTGCGCGCGCCGAAGCCGGCGGTTCCATGAAAAACGGTAGCGCCGGCGAATCCTTCCCGCCTCAGGCGCTCCAGGAGGGCCGCGGGCAGGGACTGGTGTCGCCACCGGTCCGACTCGCCGACGAAGATTCGAACGAGCCGTTGTTCTCCATCCAGAACCCGCATGGCTTTCCTCCTACGCGCCCACGATGGAGCGGGCGAAGACGAGCCCCGCCACACCGGCCGCCAGGCAGAGCAGGACGGTCGCGATGAGATTCACGAGGCCCAGGCGCCAGGCGCCCTCTCGCAGGTATCCGAGTGTCTCGTAGTTGAACGTCGAGTACGTGGTGAACCCTCCCAGGACACCGCTCGTTAGGGCGAGGCGAAGCGTGGGCGCGATCAATTTCGTGGCGAGCGCGATGTGCATCAGCGCGCTCACGAGGAACGATCCGAGCACGTTGACGGCGAGCGTCCCCCAGGGGAAGGCGGTGCCGAGGAGAAGGAGGGTCCAGCCCGAAAGCAGATACCTC
>DATNMZ010000473.1:0-5921 GCA_035602095.1 Thermoanaerobaculia bacterium | reverse complement strand
CTGACCGAGGCGCTCGGGATCCACACGACTCGCCTCCCGCTGCTCGTCCTGGCGGGGGCGGTCCTGGGCTGCGCGACCGCGCTCGGCCTCCAATGGTTTTCCGCGACGATCCACTACCCCTTGAACGTCGGCGGGCGCCCTCTCGCGAGCTGGCCGATGTTCATCCCGATCACGTTCGAGTTGACAGTGCTCTTCGCGGCGCTCTTCGCCGTCCTCGGAATGCTCGGGATGAACGGCCTCCCGCAGCCGTACCACCCGGTCTTCAACGCCCCCCGCTTCGCGCTCGCGTCCCGCGATCGCTTCTTCCTCTGCATCGAGTCGCGGGACCCGAAGTTCGACCTCGACAAGACGACGCGCTTCCTGACGAACGTCGGAGCGACGGTCGTTTCGGAAGTGGAGGATTGAAGTGAGTTTGCCGCGGCCGCTTTCGACAATCCTCTCCGCCGCGCTTCTCCTTCTCAGCGCCTGCCGCCAGGAGATGTACGACCAGCCGCGGTACAAGCCGCTCGGCAAGAGCGATTTCTTCGCGGACGACCGGCAGTCGCGGCCCCTCGTCGAGGGGACGGTCGCCCGCGGGATGCTGCGCGAGGACGCCCGCTTCTACACGGGAAAGACCGGCGCGGCGCTCGTGTCGGAGTTTCCGCTGCCGGTCACCCGTCCGCTCCTGGAGCGCGGCCGGCAGCGCTACGACATCTTCTGCGCGCCGTGCCACGACCGAACGGGCGCGGGCAACGGCATGGTCGTGCAGCGGGGATACCGCCCGCCCCCGTCCTTCCACATCGACCGGCTGCGTCAGCAGGCCGTCGGTTACTTTTTCGACGTCATCACGAACGGGCTCGGGGCGATGCCCGATTACGCCGCTCAGATTCCCCCGGAGGACCGCTGGGCGATCGTCGCGTACGTCCGCGCGCTGCAACTCTCCCAGGACGCCCGCGTCGCCGACGTCCCGCCTGGCGATCGGGGAAAGCTCGACCGGCCGGCGGGCGCGGCGCCCGATCCGGCCTCGCCGGAATCCCCGACGCTCTACAGGAGCGCTCCCGTCCGCGGCAAGGAGCCCGTGTCCCGATGATCGACGCGACGGCCTCCGACGAGCTCCGCGGGGCTGTCGGCCGCGCGCGCCGCCTGGCGCTCTTCGCGGGGGCGGCCGGGCTCTCTGCCTGCGCGGCGGGCTACTTTCTCGCGCCGGCGAGCTTCTTCCCGTCGTATCTCTTCGCCTGCATGTTCTGCCTCGGGCTGGCGCTCGGCTGCCAGGCCGTGCTGATGCTCCACCACGTCACGGGCGGCGCGTGGGGGATCCCGATCCGCCGGCCGCTCGAGGCGGCGACGCGGACGCTCCCGGTGATCGCGCTGCTCTTCCTGCCCCTCCTTCTGGGACTCAAGACGCTTTATGAGTGGGCGCGGCCCGAAGAGGTGGCGCACGACGTCATCCTGCAGCACAAAGCGGCTTACTTGAACGTCCCGTTTTTCCTTCTCCGCGCGGCGCTGTGCTTCGCCGCCTGGATGGCCTTCGCCTGGTTCTTGAACCGCTGGTCGCGCGAGCAGGACGAGGCGCCCCGGCGCGGCCTGACGCGCCGGCTCCAGCTGCTCTCTTCCGCAGGACTCGTCGCCTACGGGCTCACGATCACCTTTTTCGCGATCGACTGGGCGATGTCCCTGGAGCCGCACTGGTACTCGACCATGTACGGAGTCCTCTTCCTGGCGGGCCAGTCGCTCTCGGGGTTCGCGCTCATCATCGCCGTCACGGTCCTCCTCGCCCGGATGCCGCCCCTTTCCGCGTTCGTCACCCCGAAGCACTTCCACGACCTGGGCAAGCTGATGCTCGCCTTCGTCATGTTCTGGGCGTACGTCTCCTTCTCGCAGTACCTGATCATCTGGTCCGGCAACCTGCCTGAGGAGATCCCCTGGTACCTGCGGCGGCTGCAGGGAGGCTGGGGATGGTTCGGAATGGCGCTCATCCTGCTGCACTTCCTCCTCCCGTTCTTGCTGCTTCTCCCCGCGTCCGCCAACCGCAACCCGCGGACGCTCGTCTTCGTCGCCTGCCTCGTCGTCTCGATGCGGTTCGTGGACGTCTTCTGGCTGATCCGGCCGGCCTCGTCGCCGGCCCGCTTGTCGCTCCACTGGATGGACCTGGCGGCGCCGGCCGGCGTGCTCGGCGTCTGGTTCTTCATCTTCCTCGGGCAGCTCCTCCGCCGCCCGCTTCTTCCGATCCACGATCCGGAATTCCAGGAGGCCTCCGAGCATGGATCGCACTGAAGAGAGCGGAACGCCCGGACCGGGCCACGAGCGCAACACCGTCAGCGTCCGAGGCGTCGTCCGGTTTCTCGTTTCGCTCGCGGCTTCGCTCGTCGTGATCTCCGCGGTGGTCTGGGGCGTCTTCCGCCTGCTCGCGCGCGACGCGAAGTCGGAGGACCGCCCGCTCTCTCCCGCCGTCGCGAGCTCGATGGCGCGCCTGCCGCCGCAACCCCGGCTGGAGGACCGGCCGCTGGCGCTGCGGACGGGGTTGAACGCGCAGGAGAAGGCCCGGCTCTCCGGGTACGGGTGGGTCGACAGGAACGCCGGCGCCGTCCACATTCCGATCGAGCGCGCCATGGACCTCCTCGTCCAGCGCGGGATCCCGGCGGTCCGGTCCGGGAGCGCCGCGGCCCCGGCGCCCGCGGCATCCGGCCCGTCCGGGGTGCCGGCGGCAGCGGCAGCGCCCGGGAAACCCGCGCGATGAGCGTTCCGCGCCGCCGGTCCGCCCCGCGTCTTTCTCTCTTCCTCTTCCCGCTCGCGCTCCTCTGCGCGACGCGGGCGATCCCCCAACCGGCGCGGCTCGCACCGACGCCTCCCTCCGGCGTCCGGCCGGCGATGCTGAAGGACGTCCGGATCGAGCAGAGGCTTTCCGCGCAGGTTCCTCTCGACCTGATTTTCCAGGACGAGCAGGGCCGGGCCGTCCGGCTCGGCCAGTACTTCGGCCGCCGGCCCGTGATTCTCGCGCTCGCGTACTACAACTGCCCGATGCTCTGCACGCAGGTGTTGAACGGCCTGCTTTCCTCGTTGCGCGCTCTCTCCTTCGACGCCGGCAAGGAGTTCGAGGTCGTCACGGTGAGCTTCGACCCGCGGGACCGTCCGGCGGACGCGGCGGCCAAGAAGAAGCCGTACCTGGCGGAGTACCGCCGGCCGGGCGCCGCGGACGGATGGCATTTCTTGACCGGCGGGCCCGGCTCCATCGCGCGGCTCACGGAGGCCGTCGGCTTCCGCTACCGCTGGGACGACAGCCTCGGTCAGTTCGCGCATGCGAGCGGCATCTTCGTCCTGACTCCGGACGGCCGGCTCTCCCGCTACTTCTACGGGCTCGAGTACGCGCCGCGCGACCTGCGGCTCGGGCTCATCGAAGCCTCCGACCGGAAGATCGGCAACCCGGTCGACGAGATCCTTCTGTACTGCTACCACTACGATCCGAAAATCGGGAAGTACGGCGCCGTCGTGATGAACCTGGTTCGTCTGGGCGGGGTCGGCGCCGTTCTGATCCTTTCGGGGTTCCTCTTTCTGATGTGGCGCCGCGAGCGGCGGCGCGGCGCGGCCGGCGCGGTCCGCGACGATTCGGGCCGGACGCGCGAGGCGCACTGACGATGCGGCCGGATCTCCCCCTCTTTCCCTCGCAGGCATCGGCGATGGCGCCCCAGGTGGACGGGCTCTACTTCTATCTGCTGGCGGTCAGCGCGTTTTTTTCGACTCTGATCGCCGTGCTCATCATCGTCTTTGCGATCAAGTACCGCCGCCGCTCGGAGGACGAAATTCCGGCGGACAACCCCGGCTCCTTGAAGCTCGAGCTCGCCTGGACCGTCATACCCCTCCTGATCTCGCTGACATTCTTCGCCTGGGGCGCGCGGCTCTTCTTCCGCATGAATCGACCGCCGAACGACGCGATGCAGCTCTTCGTCGTCGCCAAGCAGTGGATGTGGAAGATCCAGCACCTGGACGGGGTGCGCGAGATCAACGAGCTTCACGTCCCCCTCGGCCAGCCCGTGCGCATGACGATGACTTCCGAAGACGTCATCCACAGCTTCTTCGTCCCGGCGTTCCGGATGAAGCGCGACGTCGTCCCCGGGCGCTATTCGACGGTGTGGTTCCGGGCGACGAAGCCGGGCGACTTCCACATCTTTTGCTCCCAGTACTGCGGCACGAGCCATTCCGCGATGATCGGCACGGTCCACGTGATGGAGGCTCCGGCATTCCAGGCGTGGCTCGCGGGCGGGAGCGGCAGCGAGTCGCTCGCGTCCGCCGGCGCGAAGCTGTTCGTGCAACACGCCTGCAACACCTGTCACCGCAGTGACTCCTTGGCGCGCGGCCCGAACCTCGAGGGTCTCTTCGGCAAGCCCGTTCACCTTCAGAACGGCCAGACGATCATCGCCGACGAGCAATACATCCGGGAATCCATCCTGCTGCCGCAGGCGAAGCTCGTGGCGGGATACCAGCCGCTCATGCCGACGTTCCAGGGGCTCATCAGCGAGGAGGGACTCCTCCAGCTCGTGGCCTACATCAAGTCGCTTTCTCCTCAGAATCCGGCCGGGCCTTCCCCCGGGAGGATGGCACCGCCGGTCAAGAATTCTTCCCCGGAGCGGGAGGCTCCCAGATAATGGCCGCGGAATTGACCCCCGAAGCCGAGCCGCTCCCCCCGCGCGTCAACTACTTGAACGCGCGCTATGGCGTGTGGTCCTGGCTCCTGACGCGGGACCACAAGCGGATCGCGATCCTGTACCTCGCGTCGGTCACGTTCTTCTTCTTCCTCGGCGGTTTCTTCGCCCTCTTGATCCGGCTGGAGCTTCTGACCCCCGCGGGCGACCTCGTCCAGGCGGACACCTACAACAAACTCTTCACGATGCACGGCGTCGTGATGATCTTCTTCTTTCTCATCCCCTCGATCCCGGCGGTGCTCGGCAATTTCCTGATCCCGATGATGATCGGTGCGAAGGACCTCGCCTTCCCGCGGCTGAACCTGCTTTCCTGGTACGTCTACATGGCAGGCGCCTCCTTCACGATGTGGGCCATCGTGCACGGCGGGGTCGACACGGGCTGGACCTTCTACACGCCTTACAGCAGCACGTATTCGAACGGGTACGTCATCGCGACGGCCGTCGGGATCTTCGTCACCGGTTTCTCCTCGATCCTGACGGGTCTGAACTTCATCGTGACGATCCACACCATGCGGGCGCCGGGGCTGACGTGGTTCCGCCTGCCGCTTTTCGTCTGGTCTCACTACGCGACGAGCCTCATCATGGTGCTGGGGACCCCGGTGATCGCGGTCACGATGTTCATGGTGGGGGTCGAGCGGATCTTCCATCTGGGAATCTTCGACCCGGCCCTCGGCGGCGATCCGGTTCTCTTCCAGCACCTCTTCTGGTTCTACTCTCACCCCGCGGTCTACATCATGATCCTGCCGGCGATGGGAGTCGTGTCCGAGGTCGTCTCGACCTTCTCGCGCAAGAGCATCTTCGGTTACAGGTTCGTCGCGTTCGCGTCGGTCGCGATCGCGGTGCTCGGGTTCCTGGTCTGGGGTCACCACATGTTCGTGAGCGGTCAGTCCATCTACGCGGGCCTGATCTTTTCGTTTCTTTCGTTCCTCGTCGCGATCCCCTCGGCCGTGAAGGTCTTCAACTGGACGGCGACCATGTACAAGGGCTCGATCTCCTACCGGACGCCGATGCTCTACGCCTTCGGGTTCATCGGGCTGTTCACGATCGGCGGGCTGACGGGACTCTTCGTCGCCTCGCTCGGCGTGAACGTGCATGTCCACGACACGTACTTCATCGTCGCGCACTTCCACTACATCATGGTGGGCGGTGCGATCATGGGGTATCTCGGCGGCATGCACTACTGGTGGCCGAAGATCAGCGGGAAGATGTATCCCGAAGGCTGGGCCCGCTTCTCCGCGCTCGTCG
>DATNMZ010000472.1:0-4310 GCA_035602095.1 Thermoanaerobaculia bacterium | reverse complement strand
GCGGGGGAGGGGGTCCGCGGAGAGAGCCGCGAGGCCCAGAAGCCGCCGAGCGCGGCGGCCACGACCGCGGCGGCCGCCGCGAGCCTGCGGGACAGGCGCCGAGGACGGAACTCGCGGATGCGCGCCCGAAGCATTTCGTCTTCCAACAGGGCGAGAGTTCGACGGCGAAATTCCGGAGCCAGCCGGGCATCCTCGTCCTCTCCGAGACGAGCCCACGCATCTTCGAGCGCGGCGAGCTCGCCGCGGCAGGCGGAGCAGCCTTCGAGGTGCGCGGCGAGCTCCTGCCGCGCCGGCTCCGGCGAGTCGGCGAGCTTCGCGTCGAGGGCGAAGGGGATCAGTTCGCGGCATTCCATGTGGTTTCTCCTTCGTGGAACCGGGCCTTGAGCGCTTCGACGGCCCGAAAAATGCGAGTCTTGACCGCACCGACGGAGATCCCGAGCACGGCGGCGATCTCGGAATAGGGAAGACCGTGGTACCGCGCGAGGACGAGCGCCTCGCGCTGTTCGTCCGACAGGGAATCGAGAGCTTCGCGCACGGCTTCCCGCCGCTCGCGCGTCAAGAGACGCGCTTCGATGCCCTCCCCCTTTTGAGGCGGCTCGGAAATCGCCTCCAGGGGGACGATCGGGGCCCGGCGGTCGCGCCGGCGCCGGTCGCGGCAGGCGTTCGCCGCGATGGCGAAGAGCCAGGAGGACACCTCGGCCCTCCCGTCGTACTGATGTGCCCGCGTGATCACCTTGACGAAGACCTCCTGAGTGACTTCCTCCGCCGACGCGCGGTCGGACAGGAGCCGATCCGTAAAGCGGAGAAGGGCCGGCGCGTAACGCTCGAACAGCTCTCCCGCACCCTCCGTGTCGCCACGGCGGATCCGCTCGAGAAGGCTCCGATCGTCGGAGCCGGCGTTCTGTTGCCTCACGTCCCGTCCGACACGTCACCTCCGGAGACGACGCCGGGGGCGAAAGGTTTCGAGCTCCGACGCCGTCGAGAGGACCCGAAGCGGAGGAAACGGGGGATTTGCGGCCTCTTTTCCACCTTATGATGTTACGAAAGCCCCGTCCGGCGTGACGCTGCCCGTCGCGCCGGCGAATCTGAGGGAAGGAAGCCGAAGCGCATGAAAAAGACCGCCGCCTTCGGCGCCGTCGCCATGGGCGTCCTGCTCTTGACCGCTCTCGCCGGCTGCGCCGTCAACGTCGCCCCTCCGAAGACGGCCAGCACCGCTGCCGCGTCCCCGTCCGCCGGGGCCGCGGAGAAGGCCTGGGCCAGGGTGCTGTCGAAATACGTGGACGAGAAGGGCCGGATCGACTTCGTCGGGCTCTCCCGGGACCGCGCCGACCTCGATGTGTACGTCGCCTGGATCGGCCGGGTCAGTCCGGTGAACACGCCGGCCTCCTTCCCCAGCAGGGAATCGAAGCTCGCTTACGACATCAACGCCTACAACGCGCTCGCCATGTACAACGTCCTCGAGTCGGGAATGCCGAAAGACTTGAACGCCGTGAAGTTGAAGTTCTTCTACCAGAACAAGCTCGAGCTCGGCGGGGAGAAGATGTCGCTCTCCGACCTCGAAAACACCATCGTCCGCCCGATGGGCGACCCGCGCGTGCATTTCGCGTTGAACTGCATGGTCCGCAGTTGCCCGCGCCTTCCCCGGGAGCCCTTCCGCGCGGATCTGCTCGATGCGGAGCTGGAGGCCACGGCGCAATACTTCTTGAACGACGAGCGCAACGTGAAAGTCGATGCGGACAAGCAGACCGTCCGGTTCTCGCAGATCCTTCAGTTCTACACGGACGACTTCCTGAAGAAGGCGCCCTCGCTGATCGCCTACGCCAACAGGTACCGGGAGGCCAAGATCCCCGATTCCTACGGGGTGGAGTTCATTCCCTACGACTGGACGTTGAACCAGAAGTGAGCCTGAGCAGTTAACAGTTATCAGTTCACAGTTCTTGTTCCGAGGACTGAGAACCCGCGGCTGAAAACTTCTCCGTTATAGTCGCTGGCTTGGATTCCATCTCCTTCAAGGTCGTCGATTTCGCGATTCAGCTCGCCGTCATCCTCTTCGCGATTTCCTTTCACGAGTCCGCTCACGCCTGGTCGGCTCTGCGCTTCGGGGACACGACCGCGCGCGACCTCGGCCGGATCAGCCTGAACCCGCTGCGACACATCGACCCCATCGGAAGCATCGTGCTGCCGATCCTCCTCTATTTCACTTCGGGGTTGATCTTCGGCTACGCGAAGCCGACGCCGGTGCGGCTCGATCAGACCCGCAACCCGCGCCTCGCGGATCTCTGCGTGTCCGCGGCGGGACCGCTTTCGAACTTTCTGCTGGCGGCGATCGGGCTCGCCCTCCTCGCGGCGTTCAAACGAGTGCCCGGCGCGATCCCCGATCTCCTGGAGGCGGTCCGGGGCCACCAGTTCGCCGCCGGCGCCGTCGCGCCCCTGACCTATCTCCTCTTCCAGTTCGTCCTGGTCAACGTCAGCCTCGGCGTCTTCAACCTGATCCCGATCCCGCCTCTGGATGGGAGCTGGGTCCTGGCGTCGGTGCTCGGGGCGGAGGCGCGCCGGTTCTTCGAAGGGATCGGCCGGTTCGGATTCCTCATCCTGGTCCTGCTCTCGTCGACCGGGATCTTCGGCCGCATCATCAATCCCATTCTCCTGGTGGTGCTGCGATGGATATTCTCGTGACCGAGGAAGACGCCCCGGAGAGTCCCCTTCCTCCCGTCGAGATCCCGGCGTTCTCCGGACCGCTCGACCTCCTCCTGCACTTAATCCGGGTCAACCAGGTTTCAATTACCGACATCCCGATCGCGCAGATCACCGAGCAGTACACGGCGTTTCTCGATGCGATGCGGGAGCTCGACCTCGACGTGGCATCCGATTACATCGCGCTCGCGGCGGAGCTCATCTACGTCAAGTCCCGAATGCTCCTGCCGCGCGCGCCGGGCGAGCCCGAGGAAGACCCGCGGTCCGACCTCGCGCGGCGGCTGCTCGAATACGAGCGCTACAAGGAGGCGGCGGAGTCCTTCCACGAGATCGACGCGCTCCGCGCGGGCCTCTGGCCCCGTCCGCAGACGGAAATTCCCCGATCTCCCGAGGGAGAGACGCTGGAGGTCTCCCTCTTCGACCTCATCGACACGTTCCGCCAGGTCACGGAGCGCTATCGCCTGGCGCACCCGCCCGCGCTGGAGATCCGGCACCTTCGTTTCTCCGTGGGTGCGAAAATGCTCGAGCTCATCGAGAAGCTCGAGAAAGCCGGACCGATGCCGCTTCTCGAGTTCTGGGGCGCGATGCGTTACCGCGCGGAGGCCGTGACGGCGTTCCTCGCGACCCTGGAGCTCATCCGACTCGGAGCCGTCCGAGTCTTTCAGGCGGCGGCGCTCGCGGAGATCCACGCGACCCGGACCGAGGTTCCTTTCTTTCCGGATCAGGTGCGCGATACTTACCGGTGAGACGTCCATGAGCCAGACACCCTCCGGTCAGACTCCGATCGATCCCCCCGGCTCCGCCTCCATCCGGAGGCCGGGAGCGCCCGGCGGGCCGGCGGGCGAACCGGCCGCGGCTGCCGAGGCGCCCCCCCGTCCTCGCGAGACCCGCGCCGCGAAAGTCCGGGCCGGCGTCGAAGCCGTCCTGTTCTCCTCGCCGCGGCCGGTTTCCGAGCGAGACCTGGCCGGGGTCCTCGAGGCGACCGCCGAGGCCATCTCGGGGGCGCTCGCGCAGCTCGCCGCGGAGGCGGAGGTTCCCGAACGGGGGGTCCGGCTCGAGCGAGTCGGGGGCGGCTGGCGCTACGTCACGAGGCCGGAGTTCGACTCCCTGCTGCGCCGTTTTCACGAGGTGAGCGAGCGCAGCCGGCTCTCGCTCGCCGCGCTCGAGACTCTGGCGATCATCGCGTACCGCCAGCCGATCACGCTTCCGGAGGTCCAGGACATCCGCGGCGTGAATTCCGCCTCCGTCTTGAAGACGTTGTTCGAGAAGAAACTGATCACGACGGCCGGCCGGAAGGCGGTCGTCGGCACCCCCTTCCTGTACAAGACCACGCCCGACTTTCTCGTTCGGTTCGGCTTGAACGAGCTCGAGGAGCTTCCTCGCCCGGAAGAGATCGAGGAGGACCTGGCGGCGACCGTCGGCGACGCCGACGCCGATGCGGGGACCGCCGGGCCTGCCGCTCCGCTTCGAAGCAGTCCAGCGCAGCCCCGGGTCGATGACGACGAGGAAGAGGAGGACGGCGAAGGGGAGGACGCGGAAGACGACGATGACGAGGATGACGAATAGGGCAACACGGTTCGCCCCGGGGTCGCGAGTCCCGGCGCGGCGGGCCCGAC
>DATNMZ010000471.1:0-5165 GCA_035602095.1 Thermoanaerobaculia bacterium | reverse complement strand
CTCCGCGAAGGAGGAGGCTGTGATGACTTCGAAGCCGCGCTTGTGGAAGTAGATCGCGAGCATGTCGCGGATGGAGGATTCGTCGTCGACGATCAGGAGACGCGGCCCGGTGCTCACGCGGCCCCCGCTTTCGTCCCGGCGCGGTCCTCGACTCGCTCGGCGTCGAATGCCGGGTCGGCGCCGCCCGATTTCGTTTTCTCGGCCTCCCGCGGGAGCAGGACCGTCACCGTCGTCCCTTCGCCGGGTATGGATTCCGCCTCAATCGCTCCTCCATGGTCTTCCACGATTCTGCGGACGATCGCCATTCCGAGTCCGGTCCCGCCGTCGAACGCCGTCGAAAATGGCGTAAACAGGCGTGCGAGCTCGTCTTCGCTCATTCCCCGCCCGGTGTCGATGAACTGGATGCTATACCAGGCGCCTTCCTCGCGGCCGACGACGCGCAGGGACCCGCCGGCAGCCATGGCGCGCACGGCGTTTTTCGCCACGTTGTACACGATCTGGCGGATTTGGTCGCGGTCTCCCGAAATCTCCGAGGCGGCGGGGGAGATGTCCATCTCGATCGAGTGCGCGTCGGAGACTTCATCGGAAAGCCGGAAGAGGTCCATGACCTCGGAGAGGTTCTTCGCGATGTCGAAAGCCGCCACGACGCGCTCCTGGGGGCGGACGAATCGGAGGAATTCCTCGAGGATCTTCGAGAGCCGGTTCGATTCGGAGACGATGATCTCCATGAGCCGCTTCTCCGCCGGCCGGACGGAAAGATCGTTCGCAAGGACCTGGACCGAGCCGGAGATCGACGCCAGCGGATTACGGATCTCGTGCGCGATTCCCGCGGCCAGCTCGCCGACGGCCGCGAGCTGTTCGTTGAATCGCGCCCGCCGCTCGAGTTTCTTCATTTCGGTGAGGTCCTGGAAGAGGATGAGGGTCCCCTCCTCCTCTCCGTCGGACTCCTTGAGCACGCGAAGCGAAAACCCCACCATCCGGCGGGCACTTCCGCGGCTGAGCTCGATCTCTCCCCGGTAGGTTTCCCGGCCGCGCCCGCGGCTGCGGATGGCGGCCCACTCTTGCGGGAACACGAAGCCGAGCGCGGCGATGGGCCGGCCGGGGGCCGATCCCGGATCGATGCCCAGGAGGTCTCCTCCCGCCCGGTTCAAGAACGTGATCCGCTGGCTCGAGTCTGTCGTCATCAATCCGGACGACATCGTCGCGATCACGTTTCCGTACAGGTTCTGCAGCCGATGGAGCGCCCTCTGCCGCACCTCGAGCTCGACGCGGGCGGCCCGGAGTTTTTCCGAAAGGTAGGACACCATGAAGGCGACGCCGTAGAAGCCGAGAACCGTGATGGTCAGGTTGAAGCGGATGCGGGCCGTGCTCCACTCGGCGACCGGCGCCAAGGGCGGCGGAGGAAGCACTCCGTACGCGAGGAGCTGGACCATCGCGCCATAGAGAACGGCGGCGATGGTCGCGAGAATCACCGCCCCCGTCCGATAGAGGAGGAACGCCGACGCGCCGATGATGACGAGATAGAGGAAGTTGAAGACCGAGTCCGGCCCCCCGGAGGAATACACGAGCACGGTCGTGATCCCGACGTCGGCGAGGAGCTGGATGTAGGCGGACAGGACCGGCGGCAGGTAGCGCCCCGCCGTCCAGTGAAACAGCGCGAGCAGGATCGCGGCCGAGGTCAGCGCGTAGAGAAAGGTGATCTCGAGGTGGATTCCCGCGCCCGCCTGAACGAGGATCGCCGAGAGCAGAATGAGGCAGAGGACGACGATGCGGATCGTCGTCAGCCAGCCGGTGAAGCGCCGGAGGGAGTCGGTCAAGAGTCGAGAGTCGGGAGTCGAGAGTCGAGAGGACGAGGACACCGGAGCCCGCCGGGCACGCGCCTCAAGCTCTTCCGGACTCTCGACTCGGAACTTCCTTCAACCGATCTTGTTGATCAGCGTGAACATCGGGAGGTACATCGCGATGACGATGCCGCCGATGATGACTCCGAGGATGAAGATCATGACCGGCTCGAGCAGCTTCACGAGCCCGGCGACCGCGGCGTCCACCTCGTCCTCGTAGAAATCGCCGATCTTGTTCAGCATGGCGTCCAGCGCGCCGGTCTGTTCGCCGACGCCGATCATCTGGACGACCATGTTCGGGAAGATCCCGGCGTCCTTGAGCGGCTCGACGATCGTCTTGCCGCCCTCGACGCTCCGTTTGACCTCCTGGATGGCGTCCTCGACGATCGCGTTACCGGACGTCCGTGCCGTGATGTCGAGACTTTCCAGGATCGGGACTCCCGAGGACGTCAGAGTCGCCAGCGTGCGGCAGAACCGCGCCACGGCGATCTTCTTCATGATCATGCCGAGCACGGGAAGCTTCAGAATCAGCCCGTCGATCACGCGCCGGCCGTTGTGGGTCGCGTAGTAACGGCGGAAGCCGAAGATGAAGAGCGCGATGCCGATGATGAAGAAGATGAAGTACCGCGCCAGGAAGTTGGAGGCCATGATGACCACGCGGGTCGGGAGGGGAAGCTCCGCGCCGAGGCCCGTGAAGAGCGCCGCGAAGGTGGGAATGACCTTCAGCAGGATGACCGCGACGACGATCATCGCGATGGCGATGACCGCGATCGGGTAGATCAACGCCGACTTGACCTGGGAGGAGAGCTTCACGGCCTTTTCGATGTACACCGAGAGCCGCTGGAGAATCGTGTCGAGAATACCGCCCGCCTCGCCGGCGGCGACCATGTTGACGTAGAGGTTGTTGAAGGCCTTCGGATGGCGGCGCATCGCGTCCGCGAGCGTCGAGCCGGCTTCGACGTCCTGCCGCACCTGGAGGAGGATTCTCTGGAAGTTCTTATGCTCCTGCTGATTCGCGAGGATCTCGAGGCACTGCACGAGCGGAAGGCCGGCGTCGATCATGACCGAGAACTGCCGCGTGAAGACGGCGAGGGTCTTCGGCGGGACCTTCCGGCCGACTTTGGTGAGAGAGATCTCCTTGCCGCGTTCCCGGATGCCGGTGACGACGATGTTTTGTCGCCGCAGCGAAGAGAGGGCCACGTCCTTCGTGTCGGCGGCGAGGACGCCCTCCTGAACCAACCCGGCTCGGTTGCGTCCCTTCCAGACGTAATTCGGCATGATCGAGCTCCTTGAACTCGCGGCCTACCCGCGCTTGCCGGCGACGGCCGTCGGGGTCTGCACGTTCAAGCCGGCCCCCCGGCCGATCAGCTCCTGGAGCTCGTCGGGGTTCGACGAGCGCGAGAGCGCCATTTCGAGCGTGATCAGCTTGCGGTGGAACAGGGTTGCGAGAGACTGGTTGAAGGTCTGCATTCCGAACTTGGACTGCCCCGTCTGCATCATCGAGTAGACCTGGTGGATCTTGTCTTCGCGGATCAGGTTCCGGATCGCGGCGTTGGGGACCATGATCTCCATCGCCATCGCGCGGCCCCTCCCGCTCGTGCGCTCGAGCAGCGACTGGCAGAGGATGCCTTCCAGGACGAACGAGAGTTGCGTCCGAATCTGCGTTTGCTGGTGCGCGGGAAAGACGTCGATGATCCGGTTGATCGACGAGGTCGCGGAGTTGGTGTGGAGCGTGGCGAGCGTCAAGTGGCCGGTCTCCGCGATGCGCAGCGCGGACTCGATCGTCTCGAGATCGCGCATTTCACCGATGAGCACCACATCCGGGTCTTCACGCAGGACCGACTTCAGCGCGTTCGGAAACGAATGGGTGTCGGCGTGCAGCTCGCGCTGATTGACGATGCACTTCTTGTGGGAATGCAGGAACTCGATCGGGTCCTCGATTGTGATGATGTGGAGCTGCCTCTCCCGGTTGATGCGATCGAGCATCGCCGCGAGCGTCGTCGTCTTCCCGGACCCGGTCGGCCCGGTGACGAGGATGAGCCCGCGAGGCTTGTCGCACAGGACCTCGACGACGGGCGGAAGGCCGAGCTCCTTGAATCCGAGGATCTCGTAGGGAATCTGCCGGTAGACGCCGCCGACGGCGCCCCTCTGGAAGAAGTTGTTGGCCCGGAAGCGCGCGAGGCCCTTGACGCCGAAGGAGAAGTCGAGCTCGAGGTTCTCCTCATACCGGTGCTTCTGGGTATCGGTCAAGACCGAATAGGCGAGTTGCTTGGTCTCGGCGACCGTCAGGGGGGGGTAGGGGAGGGGGATCAACCGGCCGTCCAGCCGGACCATGGGGGGGGAGTTGGTGGTCAGATGGAGGTCGGACGCCCCCATTTCAACCATCTGCTTCAAAAGCTGGTGCAGTGTGGTATCGCCGGCCAAATTTGCCTCCCCGGAGGGCTATTTCCCGCGTACAGGTCCTGACATTATAAACCGGATCGGCCCGGGCGGAGAGGGTTCTTGTTTAGATTCTGGACATCGGGACCCGTGCTGGCCTTCGGCCCCTCTCGTCGTCCGTTCCCGGCTCGCAAGGCGCCCCGGCACCGGCTGCGCCTCCCTCGGAGGCACGCGTCGGCCCGACTTTCGGCCGCGGCGTTCGCTTCGCGAACAGGCGGCCGAGAGAGCGCTTCGCTTAGGAAAATGCGGGGGGGAGACCGGAGAAGACCCTGGACTACAGGACAGTCTCTCGCAGGACTTCCTCCAGCGTCGTCACGCCCTCACGGATCTTCTGCAGGCCGGCCATCCGGAGACTCACCATCCCTTCCTCGATCGCCTTGCGTTTCAACTCGATCGAGGAGGCGCCCGACAGGATCATGTCCCGGATCTCGTCGGTGAAGCCGAGGACTTCGTAGAGACCGCAGCGCCCCTTGTATCCTCCGTTGTTGCAGCGCTCGCAGCCGCGGCCCCGCTTGATCTTCAGGGTCTTCACTTCGTCCGGCGCGAATCCGACCTGGATCAGCATCTGCGGTGGGGTCTCCACCTCTTCCGCGCAGTTGCTGCAGATCCGGCGGACGAGCCGCTGCGCGCAGATCGCGTTGATCGACGTGGCCACGAGAAACGGCTCGATGCCCATGTTCATGAGGCGGTTGATCGTGCTCGGCGCGTCGTTGGTGTGGAGCGTCGAGAGCACGAGGTGGCCGGTGAGTGCGGCCTTGATGCCGATCTCCGCCGTTTCAAAGTCGCGGATCTCGCCGACCAGGATGATGTTGGGATCCTGGCGAAGGAAGGCGCGAAGGGCGGCGGCGAAGTTCAATCCAATCTGTTCTTTCATTTGCACTTGGT
>DATNMZ010000470.1:0-3506 GCA_035602095.1 Thermoanaerobaculia bacterium | reverse complement strand
CGATCGTCTCCTTCACCGGTACGGGCGACGGAACGGGCACGGGCGGAATGGCCGGTTCGGGACCGCGCCTCCAGTCGGAGAGACGCTTCTCGAGGCCGCCCAGGAGCCGGTCCGCATCCACGTCCCCGACGACGACGAGACGCAGGGTCCCCGCGCCGTACCGCGCCGCGTAGAACGCTTCGAGATCCGCGCGGGTCAGGGACTCGACGCGGGCGATGCGTTCCTCTCCGGTCCGCCGGTGGAAGGGATGGCCCGGCGGGTAGATCCGCCGGGCCGCGGCGTCCTGGGCGCGCGCCGACGTCTGATCCTGCTGCTGGCGGATCGCGCCCACGAGCCGCTTCTTCTCCTTCTCGAGCTCCTCCTCCGGAAACGAGGGCGAGCGGAGGATCTCGGCGAGACGGTCGAGCAGGAGATCCACGTCCCGCGACAGCGCGGCGCCCGCGATGTCGGTCCCGACCGGGTCCGACGAGTCGGAGGAGAAAGAAAGCGAGGCGCCGCGGCTCTCGAGGTCTTCCGCGATCTGGAGCTTGCTGCGGCTTTGCGTTCCCTTCAGAAGCTCCTCCGCGGTCATCGAGGCGATGACACGGCGGTCGGCGGGCGCGTACAGCGGTCCGCCGTGCAACGAGCCCGAGATCGCCACGGTCGGGTTGAAGTGGTTTTCGAGCACGAGAAGCTCCGCACCGTTCGAGAGGCGGCGCTGGTGGATCTGCTCCTCGAACGAGCGGCGGCGCGTCACTCTTCCTCCGAGTCCGCGCCGTCCGGCGCGACCTCCGCCGGACCGCCCTTCGGAAGGAAGGTCCCGGCGGTCAAGCCCTCGTCCTGCAGGTAGGTCCGCGCCACGCGCTGGACGTCCTCGCGCGAGACCGCGCGGATGGCTTGCGGATAGTCGGCGTACCACCGCCAGTCGGCGACCGCGATCGCCTCCGAGAGGGAGGAGGCGATCTGGTCCGTCGAGTCGCGGTCGAAGATCACTTCCGCTTCGATCTGGACGCGCGCCTTCTCGAGCTCGGCCTCCGCAACGCCCTCCCGGCCGACCCGGGCGGCCTCTTCCCGAATGACCGACTCGACGGCGGCCGGCTCGACACCGGGCCGCACCGGCGCGAATACGGAAAAGAGGCCCGGATCCCGAAGCTGCCAGGGAACGACGGTGACCGAGAGCGCGAGGCTGTTCTCGACGAGCGCCTGGTAGAGGCGCGAGGTAATCCCGCCGCCGAGAACGTTTCCAAGCACGGCGAGCGCGTGAGTGTCGGCATGCGTCGCCTGGACCGTCCGCCAGGAGAGCGCGCACCATGCGACCTGGCCGGCGCGCCGGATCGTGAACCGGCGCTCCCCTTCCTGGGGCGGCTCGACCGTGTAGACGAGCGGGATGGGAGCGGGCGAGGGCGGAATCGGTCCGAAGTGGCGCTCGAGGATGCCGAGCGCGTCCTCCTCCGCGAAATCCCCGATGATCATCGCGGTCGCGTTGTTCGGATGGTAGAAGACGTCGTAGAACTCCTTGAGCCGGGCCGTCGAGACACCCTCGATGTCGCTGCGCCAGCCGATCGTCGGATGGTGATAGGGGTGTTCGCGGAACGCGAACGCGAAGGTGTCCTTGTAGAGCACCTGGAACGGCGAGTTCTCTCCCCGCTCGAACTCGTTGCGAACGACCGTCATCTCCGGCGCGCGATCCTCGTCTCTCAGGCGCGCGCCCCGCATCCGGGACGCCTCGAGGCGGACGGCGACCTCGAGGTGGTCGGAGGGGATCGTCTCGTAGTAGTTGGTCCGGTCGAACCACGTCGTCGCGTTGAACCGCGCGCCGATCGCTTCCAGAACCGCGGCGATCGCCGTGCCGCTCTCGCGGTTGTATTCCGGCGTCCCCTTGAACATGAGGTGCTCGAGCAGGTGCGTCGCGCCGGTGTAGCCCACGGCCTCGTTCCGGCTCCCGACGTGGTAGACGATGGCGAACGTGACGACGGGCGCGACGCTGTTCTGGAGGAGAAGCACGCGCAGGCCGTTTGACCGCAAGCGGAGCTCCCGGATTCCCGCCTGCTCGGTCACCGACTCGAAGGCCGAGGCCGCGGACGAAGAGGACGGAGGCGCGTTCAAACAGGGACCGGACCCGGAGTCAACGGCCGCCCGCCACGTCCTCGGCGCCGTCGACGCCGATCACGTTGCCGCTGACCCAGCCGGCGCCTTCGGCGCAGAGAGCGACGAGAGCGCCGGCGACGTCGGCGGGGCGCGTCAGGCGGCCGGCAGGGTGCATGCGGCTCACCCGCTCGATCATCTCCTCGTTGCCCGGGATCTTGCGGAGCGCGGGCGTGTCCGTGACCCCCGCGCGGAGACAGTTGACCGCGATCCGGTGGGGAGCGAGCTCGACCGCGAGCTGCCGGACGTGAGATTCGAGCGCGGCTTTCGCCGCCGAGACGGCGCCGTAGGCGGGCCAGACGATGTGATCGCCCGCCGAGGTCATCGCGAAGACCCGCGCGCCCGGCGACAGCAGGCCGGCATAAAAGAGGTCCTGCGTCCAATAGACGAGCGAATTCCCCATCACGTCGAGCGTCATTTCGAGCTGCGGCTTCGAGATCGATCCTTCCCGCGCGGCCGCGAAGAACGGCTTCAAGGTGCCGAAGGCGAGAGAGTGCAGGAGGACGCCGACCCGCGACTCGGGCGGGCCCTGGCCGCAGGACGCCGAGATGGCGGCGACGACTTCGGCCCGCCGCTCGTCATCCGCCGCGTTGACGTTGAAGAACTCCGCCTTCCGGCCGAGCGAGGAGATCTCGGCGACGATCCGGTCCGCGTTCGGCTGCGTCGCCTTGCGGTCGAGGTGAACGCCGTACACGTTCCAGCCCGCGCGCGCGAGCGCGAGGGAGCAGGCCTCCCCGAAGCCCGACGAGGCGCCGAGCACGAGGGCCCAACGGGTCTGTGAGTCCGCCAAAGCGGGCGGGATGTTATCAGGAGCAGGTGACAGGTGTCAGGGGAAATCAGTCACCGCGCGCACCTGAGCGGAAAGCTGAGAGCTAAACTCCCCGCCATGCGCGCGCCGGAACGGGGAGTTCTTCTCGCTTCCCTGCTCCTCCTTCTCGTGGCGGTCTGGTTCGAACCTCCGGGCTCCTGGCTCGCGGAGCCGGACGAGCCGCGGTACGCGGAGATCCCGCGCGAGATGCTGGCGACGCACGACTTCGTCGTGCCGCGCTTGAACGGCGTGCCCTATTTCGAAAAGCCGCCGCTCCTCTACTGGGCCAACGCCGCATCCTTCGCGGTTCTCGGAGAGACCCCGTTCGCCGCCCGCCTTCCCACCCGGCTCGCCGGTCTCGGCACGACGCTCCTCCTGCTGTTTGCGGTCGGGCGCGTCTGGGGAGACCGGGCGGGGCTCTTCGCCGCGGTCTTCTTCCTCGTCTCGCCGCTCGGGTTCACCTTCTCGCGCCTGAACCTGACGGACGGAGTGCTGACCTTCTTCTTCACGGCGACCCTCTTCGCGGGTTACGAGCCCCTCCAGGCGCGCGCCCGAGGGCGCCCGACCCTCGCGC
>DATNMZ010000469.1:0-3179 GCA_035602095.1 Thermoanaerobaculia bacterium | reverse complement strand
GGTCTCGCGAGATTCCTCAGGTCCGCGCCCCCGAGCTTCCGCGACGGCTGCTCCCGACACTCCGCTCTGGGACAACAGGCCCCGCGCCGCAGCGCCAACACCCTCGCCCGAACACTCGGGCTCACCAGGAGGATCTGAGTCCGGCGCCGCCTGGACCCTCGCTCGAATGTTGAGGCTCACGGACGGATGGAGCCCCGGCGCCGCCGGAGCCCCCCGAGGAGGCGATGAGCGAGGGCGCAGGCCCGCTGATCCTCACGCGACCCAAAGACTGCGACCGAGCGACAGCGGCGGCCACGGCGTTCTCGAGCGGCAGGGCCGCCGCGTGCCGACGAGGGGGGAGGCGGCGGCGGCGGGGCGGCTCGAAGCGGAATTCCCGGCCTACCCCTTGGATCCATTATCTTGGACCGAAGTTCAAAAAACCCCTCGTTTACGCAGTGTTCCCTTCTGTCCTCATCCGTTTTTCCGTTTACGCTTGAGACACTTAGGGTCCATCGAGCCCGATCGTCCTTCTGGCAGTGACATTGCTCTACGGGTTTCGATCGTGGAACGATTTGCGAGCAAGTCTGCTTGAACGGCGCTCCGGATCGACGGAAGGCCGGCGCGTTTCCCGCCTTGCGCCCGGCGCGTCCCGGTCATACCCTAGCGAAAAATCGCCCAGTCATGAAAGCACGCTCGAAAGACTCTAGTCAGCAAATCCCATCCGAAGGAGGAGGCATGCGCAAGGTCTATCCGATTCTCTTCATCGCGGCCCTCTGTCTGCTCGTGGCCGGTCCCGCGGCTCTCGGGCAGACGACCAGCACTCTCTCGGGCACCATCTCGGACAACGACGGAAAGCCGCTCCCCGGGGTGACGGTCGAGGCCACCAGCCCGTCGCTCCAGGGCACCCGGACGACCGTGACGGGTGGAAACGGCGTGTATCGCTTTCCGTCGGTGCCCCCTGGCAACTACAACGTCAAGGCGAGTCTTTCCGGCTTCGGCACGGCCGAGAAGACGGCCGCCGTCACACTCGACTCGACCGCCACCGTGAACCTCACGTTGAGGATCACTGCGACGGAAGCGGTGGTCGTCAGCGGCGAGGCGCCGCTCGTGGACGTGACGTCGACGACGACCGGCTCCAGTTACTCGGCGAAAGTCATGGCGAACCTCCCGCTCGGCACCAATTACGCCGACATCGTGCGGTCCAATCCCGGCGTCAACACGGACCGCGGTGAGACGCAGGGGCGCGCTCTCGCGATCACGGTCTATGGCGCGACCTCGGTCGAGAACCAGTACGTCATCGACGGCGTCAACACGACGAACGTAATCAAGGGCTTCCAGGGCAAGGCGATCAACGGCACCTTCATCCAGGAAGTCGAAGTCAAGACGGGCGGCTACCAGGCCGAGTACGGCCGGGCGCTCGGCGGTATCGTCAACGTCATCACCAAGTCGGGCGGCAACGAGTTCCACGGCGACGGCTTCGTCTATTACGACCGCCAGAGCATGAAGGCGAACCAGAAGATCACCCCGGACGACTCGCTGACCGGGATGCGCATCTCCGACTACAAGCGCACCGATTTCGGGGCTGACCTCGGCGGGTTTTTCATCAAGGACCACCTCTGGTTCTTCGCGGCCTACGACCGCGTCAACAACCCGAACCAGGTCTCCCGCTACGTCTCGTCGAGCGCGGTGCCCAGCACGGCGCAGTTCCCGATGGATGAGACGGACAACCTGTACTCGGGCAAGCTGACGTTCAACGCTTTTCAGGGGACGACGTTCGTCCTGACCGGCTTCTCCGATCCTTCCGTCATCGCCGGGGCCGCCAACGCGGACCCGCGTCAGGCGAGAGTCACGCAGATTTCCAGCTTCGACCCCCGCACCTGGGAGTCTCGCCGGGACGTCGGAGGATTGGACCTGGGTGCCCGATTGAACCAGCTCTTCGGGTCCGTCGGGCTCGTGACCCTTCAGGCGTCGCAACACAAGGATCGATTCCAGCTGACGCCCTCCGGGGCGGGCTCGGGAATCCGGACCGATGATTTGACCTGCTCCGGAGGCACGGCCGCGATACCCTGCAATCCTCCGACGACTCCGACGACGACCGGCGGCTTCGGCGAGATCTTCGGGCCGACGGCGAACAACCGGTCGGTCCGGAACATGTACCGCGGGGACTTCACCTTCTACCTCGGCAGTAACGAGGTGAAGTTCGGGGGGGACTACCAGACCGGCAAGACGACGGCGATCACGTTCTACACGGGCAAGCAGCTGGTTCAGAAGTTCAACGAGTTCGGCCAGACCTACTACGCCCACAACTTCTTCTCGTCGGGAGCGGACAGCCAGATCCCGATCGACAACACGGTCCAGCCCAAGACGGTCGACTGGGGCTGGTACGCCCAGGACTCGTGGAAGATCCTTCCCAACCTGACCATGAACCTCGGCGTGCGTTGGGACAGGGAGGACATCAAGGATTACACCGGCTCGACCGTCATCACCACGACCAACGAGTGGCAGCCGCGCATCGGTTTCGTGTGGGACCCGAAGGGAGACGGCTCGTCGAAGGTGTACGCCTTCTTCGGTCGCTTCTACTATTCGATCCCGACGGACTTGAACGTGCGCGCCTACGGCGCTCAGACGCAGGTCACGACCTTCAACTTCGACCCCGTGAACACGACTCAGAACACGACCGTGATCGGCCACACCAAGCCGTTCGTTCAGGGCGGCGCTACCACCGAGCCGGCGGACGCGGGACTCAAGGGGATCTACCAGGACGAATACACCCTGGGCGTCGAGAAGCTGCTCGATCCCACCCTCTCACTGGGTTTGAAGGGCACCTACAGGAAGCTCGGCCGCGCGATCGAGGACCGCTGCGATCTGAACTCCAAGAGCGCGGCCAACAACTTCAACACCTGCGCCATCATGAATCCGGGCTCCTCCGGTACGTACGCCAGCGGGAACTTCCCGGGCTGCAACGGCTTGGACGGCGCCGCCGCCCAGTGCTTCAGCTCCGTCCCGGCGATCCCGGCCGCCAAGCGCGTCTACAAGGGCATCGAGGTCGTAGGCCGCAAGTCGTTCTCGCAGACCCTCTGGTTGCAGGCCTCCTACGTGTTCTCGTCCCTCCGGGGCAACTACGACGGCGAGGTCCGCGAGGGCCGCGGTCAGACGGACCCCGGCATCAACGCCGACTTCGACTATTACCTCTTCCTGCA
>DATNMZ010000468.1:0-8779 GCA_035602095.1 Thermoanaerobaculia bacterium | reverse complement strand
TCCCCGCCCCGGCTACGAACCCGGATCCTTGCCCGCGTCGTAGCCACGAAACCGCTCGTGCCGCACCCGGCGGATCTCCTCGGTTTCCGCCTCGACCCAGGGAAGGGGAAATCCGAAGTGACGGAGCGTGCGGCTCGAGATCTCCAGGGAGGTCTCGAACTCTTCGGCCACGACCTCGTCGGCGCCGAGGGCGGCGATCTCCGGAATCTCTGTCAGGTATCGCGTGCGCGCGATGAGAAAGACGCCGGGCGCCAGGTCGCGGCAAAGGCGGACGGCCCGGCGGGTGGCGCGAGGATCGGACAGCAGCACGAGCGCCGCCCGGGCCCGCTCGATCCCGCAGTGCCGCAGGACGCGATCGTTGGCGGCGTCTCCGTATTCGATCGAAAGTCCCTTCCCGCGCGCGCGCGCGACGCGCTCGGGGTTTAACTCGAGGATGCGAAAGGGCACGCTCGCGCGTGTCAGCACGCGCGCGAGCGTCTCGCCCGTGTGCCCGAATCCGAGGATGAGGACATGCCCCTCCGTGGGAGGTCCTCCGGATGCGGACGGCGCCGCTTCGCGCCCGGGCGTCGCGCCCCCGCGGCGGGCGACGCGGTCCGCGATCGAATGACTCGCTTCGAAGAGGAACGGCGTCGCGACCATCGTGACGATCGTGGCCGCCAGGACCACCTGGTACTCGGTCGCGTCGATGCCGCCCGCCTTTCGGGCCGCTTCGAGGAGCACGAACGCGAACTCTCCGATCTGCGCGAGAGAGATGCCGACGACGACGGCCACGCGCGGCCCGTATCCGAGGAGAAGAACGGGAAGAGCTCCCAGGATGGCCTTGCCGATGAGAACGAGCGCGAGAACCGCCCCAACGGCCGCCGGTCGGCTGACGAGGACGCGCGCGTCGAACAGCATGCCGACCGAAACGAAGAACAGCGCTGAGAAGGCGTCCCGGAACGGGGCGATGTCGGCGACCGCCTGGTGCCCGAAGTCGGATTCCGAAACCACGAGGCCGGCGAGAAACGCGCCGAGAGCGATTGACAGTCCGGCGGCCGAGGTGCCGAGCGCCGTCCCGAAGACGAGGAGGAGCACGGCGACCGTGAAGAGCTCCTTCTGGCGCGTCCGCGCGACGGCCGCGAGGAAGCGGGGGACAATCCGGCGCGCCGCCAGATAGATGACCGCCACCGTGAGCGCGGCCTTTCCGAGCGCGACGGCGAGCGCCGCGGCCGAAGCGTTCCCGCGCCCCGACAGCGGCGCGACGAGCAGCATCATCGGGACGACCATCAGGTCTCCGAACACGTTGATGCCGACGAGGAAGCGTCCGTGCGGGGAATCGATCTCTCCCCGGTCCATCAGGAGCTTGAGAAGGATGACGGTCGTGCACGTCGCCGCGAGGAACCCGAAGAGGATTCCCTTCGAGAGAGGCTCCCCCCACAGCCGCGCGAGCGCCGCGGCAAGCGCGATCACGCCGAAGAACTGAACGGGTCCGCCGATCCAGACGATTCGCCCGAGCCGCCTCAGGCTCGAAAGCGAGAGATCGAGGCCGACGGTGAAGAGGAGGAGGACGACACCGACCTCGGCGAAAGCATGGACGGCGCCGACGTCGCGAACGAGCTTCAGGCCGTAGGGGCCGAGCAACACGCCGGCGGCGAGAAAGCCGACGAGGGGCGGCTGCCGGACGCGGTGGACCAACCAGGCCGCGGCGAGCGCGGCGAGCAGCACGAGCGCGAGCGGTCCGAGGAATGCCGGGCTCGACACGGCGGGACTCTACTCCCGGGAACGCGTCCGCTCGTCCGCCTCTCGTCGAAGGCCGAGGCGCCCCCCCGCGGCATGTCTGGTAGCCTGATTCGGGCAACGGAACTGCGCCCGGAGCGGACGCGTCGGAAGGAGGGGTCATGGCAATGCAGACGGTCTCCGCCGGCCAGAAACAATGGCTCGGGCACCCGCGCGGCCTTTCGACGCTCTTCTTCACGGAGATGTGGGAGCGCTTCAGCTACTACGGGATGCGCGGCATCCTTCTCCTGTTTCTCGTCGCCTCGGTGAAGTCGGGCGGGTTCGGGCTCACGGACAGGACCGGCGCGGCGATCTACGGGCTTTACGTCGGCTTCGTGTACCTGATGGCGCTCCCGGGCGGGTGGGTCGCGGACCGGATCCTGGGACAGCGGCGCGCGGTCTTCCTCGGCGGCTGCATCATCGCCGCCGGCCACTTCTCGATGGCCGTTCCGACCGTGCCGACGTTCTACGCCGGCCTCGTGCTGATCGTCGTCGGGACCGGCCTCTTGAAGCCAAACGTGAGCGCTATGGTCGCCGACCTGTATCCGGAGGGAGGCTCCCGGCGCGACGCGGGCTTCTCCGTCTTCTATTCCGGGATCAACGTCGGAGCCCTCGTGGGACCTCTCGTCTGCGGCTTCCTCGGCGAAAAGGTCAACTGGCACCTGGGTTTCTCCGCCGCCGGGGTCGGGATGGTCCTCGGGCTGATCCAGTACCGGTATGGCGGGAAGTATCTCGGCAACGCGGGCATGCGCCGCGGCGACGTCTCGGCGGCGGCCGACCGGTCCTCTCAGCGAAACCTCGCAATCGGCGTCGGCGTCGTCCTCGGCGCCGTGGCGCTCGCCATCGGGCTGCAGGCGGCGGGGATTCTGAACCTGACGCTCTACGGCGTCGCGAAAGGCACGGGCTACTTCATGCTCGGGCTCGCGATCCTCTATTTCGCGTCCGTTCTCCTGTTCGGAAAGCACTCGACGGCCGAAAAGAAGCGGATCGTAGTCATTTTCGTGTTCTTCATGGCGGCCGTCCTGTTCTGGGCCGGCTTCGAGCAGGCGGGGTCCTCCATGAACCTGTTCGCCGAACGCCTCACGGATCGAGTGATCTTCGGCTGGACGATGCCCGCCTCCTTCCTTCAGTCCGTCAACTCCATCTTCCTCATCGTCCTGGCGCCGTTCTTCGGCGCGCTCTGGATCAAGCTCGCGGCGCGCCAGCCCTCGACGCCCGCGAAGATGGGATTCGGGCTCGTGTTCCTCGCGGTCGGCTTCCTGGTGCTCGCGTGGGGCGCGAGCTTCACCGCCAACGGCGCGAGGGTCAGCATGATGTGGCTGATCGGGACCTATTTTCTCCACACGGTGGGGGAGCTGTGCCTTTCCCCGGTCGGCCTCTCGAGCGTGACCAAGCTCGCGCCCAAGAGCCTCGTCGGACAACTCATGGGCACGTGGTTCATGGGTACCGCGCTCGGGAATTTGATCGCCGGCCTCGCGGCCGGAGGATTCGCGGGGATGGGGATCACGGAGCTCTTCACCTCCGTCGCGAAGGTGACCGGTGTCGCCGGGATCGTCCTACTGCTCTTCTCGCCCCTGTTGCGGCGGTTGATCGGCGGCGGCGAGGGCGCGACGCCGGAAGGGGAGATCACCCCCGAGGCCGCGCCGGCCGCGCGTGAGGGCGCGCTTCCGACCTAGCGGTCGATCGGGAAACGGGAGACGGAAAACGGAAAACGGGAAACGAAGGCGACTAAAACTTCGCGACCAGAGCCGCCGAAGTGATCTTGTCCGTCTTTTCCTTGCCGGGGGCGGGCTCGTTCAAAGTCAGCCAGGCGTAGGAGAGCTTGATCGACGCGTTCTTCGCGAGGGCGGCGGCGAGAGAGACCTTGTTTGCGAAGCGCCAGTCTTTGGAGTCCTTCAGGTCCTCGGTGAAAGAGGCTTCCTCCGTGAACTCGCCCGTTTTCGAGAACTTCCACTTGTATTCCAGTCCGACGCGGGCCGTCGCGAAGTTGCGCGTCTCCGTCGCCGGCGGCGGCGGGACGAGCCTCTTTTCGCCCGTGTAGCCGAGGCCTCCTTCGACTTTCAAGGAGTGCGGATCTCCGGACAGGAACTGGTAGGCGGCGCCGACTTCCGCGGCCAGCGAACGGTCGATTCCGGCGAACCGGTTCTGATGGTAGGTGCCCTGCCCATAGATCTCGAGCCGGGGAGTGAGCTTGCGCGCCGCGCGCAGGAGCGCGTCGATCGTGCGGGCGCTCTCGACGCCCTCGGATTCGCTGCGCACGTACCCGATGGAAAGCTTGAAATTCCAGACGCCGGGGACGTAGACCACTTCCCCCGCCGCGCCGAGCGTCTTCGCGTTGGAGTTGCCGGAAACCGCGACGTAGGAGGCCTCCGCCTTCCCGGACCAGACGGGCGGCGGTTTCGGAGGCTCGTCCGCGGCGGCGATCCCGGAGAGGCCGAGCGAAAGGAGAATCGCGCGCGTGGTGTGTCGGATCATCGATGTCCTCCTGACGCGACCGGCAATGCAGGAAGCTTGCCCGGCCGGGCAACGGGGCCCCGGCCGCCGGTTTCCGCCGTCGGACGGGGCCGCGTCAGCCCCCCGGGGCGGCCAGGAGGGACCGGGCGAAGGGTCGGACGAGGGCGCCGAGGACGCTTCCCCGCGGCCTGCCGCGAGCGATTTCCTTCCAGCGAAGCGCCTGCTCGACGCAGAGCGCGAGCCCGGCTGTGAGCCAGACGACGTCCGTCGATCCGGCGACCCCTCCCGCCAGCGCGGCGAGGGAAGCGGCCACGTTGGCCGCCCCCACGAGGAACAGAACCGCGGCGCTCACGCGGCCCCAGCGCAGGAGCTCGAACCCATAGCGCCGCTCGAGAAGCTCCTGCTCGTCGCGCCGGAGCAGGGAGAGCAGCGGCTCCAGGACCCGGAAACGATCCTGTCCGGCGGCCTCGGGCTGCCGCGCCGCCGTCGCAGGGAGCGGCGCCGGGCCGGACTTCGCGCCACCGCGGAGGGCCCGAGCGATGCGGACGAGGAGCGCCCCCGCGACCGAGCCCATCGGCTGATCCTGGAGCCACGCGCTTCCGATCCGCACGGCCGACTCGAAGATCAGATAAACGGAGACGGGAAGCGGGGGTGCCCAGGGAAAGACGGGAGGCGCGCCGAACGCGCCGGCGATGTGAGAGAGAGAGCCGAGGACCCCGATCACGAGAAGAGGCAGGGCGGACAGGATCGTCAGGGCGACGGCCGGCGCTCCGAAATCGAGCTCCATCTGTTTCTGCATCGCGCCCGGAAGATGGCCGAGAAGGGGGGCGAGAAGGAGCGCGAGACGGCGCCGCCAGATGCTCGATGCGCGCCGGCTCTGCTCGGCGGCGCGGGCCGCCTCGCTCGGAGCGTCGTACGCTTCGATGTGGCGGATCGCGTGCCGGTCCTGCCAGGGACCCAGCCGGTACCGCGTGCCGCCGCCGGGCAGGGCCGTGGCCTCGAGGACCTCGAAGATGCCGTCGTTCCATCGGACGGCGGTGCCGGGGTGCTCGGCGGACGTCTGCGCGCCCGCGCGGCGGCTCGACCATCCCTTCGAAATCGCGCAGGTCAGCGCGATGGAGCCGTCGGGGAGCGGCTCGGCTCGATCGGACCCGAAGGCGGGAGTCGTCATGTCGGGCTTCCGCGAAAGAGGCTAGCACCCGGCCGGGCTGCCGCGCTGCGATGCTGCCCGTTGGCGCGTCTCCTGCTTGGCCCGGCGCGTGGTCGCGCCGCCTTCCGATTCCGCCGCCCCGCTCGTCCCGGCGCGCCCGACTCTGCGGAATCTCCGCAGCGCCGCGGCCGTCTGCCGCGCCTGCGACCTCGGGGATCGCGGCACGCAGACGGTGTTCGGGGAGGGCTCGCGCGAGGCGCGCCTCTTCCTCGTCGGGGAGCAACCGGGAGATCGCGAGGATATCGAGGGGCGCCCCTTCGTCGGCCCCTCGGGGCAGCTGCTGGACGAGGCGCTGGCGGAAGCCGGCATCGATCGGGGCGACGCCTACGTCACGAACGTCGTGAAGCACTTCAAGTGGGAGCCGCGCGGAAAGAAAAGGATTCATCAGAAACCGAACGCCCTCGAGATCGCGGCCTGCCGGCCCTGGCTGGAGGCGGAGCTCGCCGTGGTCAAGCCCCGCGTGCTCGTCTGCCTGGGCGCCACGGCGGCGCAGGCCCTTCTCGGGAAAGCCTTCCGGGTGACTCGAAGCCGCGGAGAGCTGATCCCGTCGGCCCTCGCTCCCCACGTGCTCGCGACCGTGCATCCCTCTTCGATCCTCCGCGCGCCGGACGAGGAGTCCCGCCGGAGAGAGCGCGCCCTCTTCGTTCGTGACTTGAGGGCGGCGGCGGGGTACTTGATCAGGTGACAGGTGACAGGTCTCAGGTGTCAGGTTACCGGTGGTAGATGGTAGGTGGGCGTCATTCTCCGGGGACCTGATAAAATTTCTCATCTCGGGAGGTCGCCCTGGGACGAGCGATTCAGTTCGAGGCGAGCCTGGCGCAGGAGCGCTGGCGCAGAGCGGTCGACAACCTGTGGCGCGAGGTCCTCTACTTCCGCCGCGGGCGGCTGGCCGACCGCGAACGCGAACGCGCGCGGAAGCGGCTCAAGAACCTTCGCCGGATCGTCCGGAAAGCGCTTTCGGAATACCACCGGCTCGAGCTCGAGAGATCCGAGCGGGGCGGGACGCTCCCTCCGTAACGCGCTGGCCCGGGCGCGCCTCCGTCGGAGTGGACCTCGTTTTTCGCGACCAATCGCTGCCGCTGCGCTGCGCGTCGAGGGGCGGCCTCCGGAAACGGAATGTTCGGTAGGATAGGCGGGTGAGCTCGAACGCCGCCTGATGTGCCGCCGGGTCTGGTACGCGCGGCGTCTCGGCGGCCTCGGAACGCTCCTGCTCCTTTTTTCCGCCGCGGCGATCGCCGAGGACCCGATGACCCTCGAGGACGTTCTTCGCGAGAGCCGCGCGGCGAACGCCCGCCTGCCGATGCCCGCGATCGACGTCGAGATCGCGCGGGAGAAAGAGAGCGAGGCCCGCGCCGAGCGCTGGCTGAAGGTGGCGGTGGAGGGCAACTTCCTCTACGCCCCGCCGAACGGCTACGATCCGGCGATCACCAACGCGGGAGAGGCGCGCCTCCAGCTCGTCGGCCGTCAGCCGGTCTACGACGGGGGGGCCCGGCGCGCCGCGGTCCTGCGCGGCGAGGCGGAGGTTGCCGCCGCCGGAGCGCGCTACCGCGTGGCCGTCAAGGACCTCGATCTCGAGGTCCGGACTCGATACTCCGAGTACATCCAGGCGGGCGCGGAGGCGGCGGCGAGGCGGCAGGGGATCGAGCGTCTCGAGAACTACCGCACGTCGCTCAAGAGCCGCCAGGCGTCCGGCCAGGGAGTCGCGAGCGACCTTCTGAAGATCGACGTCCGGCTGGCCTCGGAAAGAGCGAGCATCGTCGACGCGGAGGGGCGGCGGGAGTCGGCTCGCGTCGCGTTGAACGCCCTGATGGGCCGCAGCCCGGAGGCGCCCCTCTCCCTGGCGCCTCTTCCGCCGCCGGCGCCCGCGGTCCTGCGCCGCGACCCCGGCTCCGATCGGGTCCCGGACGTGGTCGAAGCGGAGGCCGCGGAACGGGCCGCCGGCGCGGATGTCACCACGGCCAGGGCCGAGCGCCGGCCTCATCTCCTTCTGACGGCGGATGTCGGCTTCCTGGGGTCGGACACGTCCCGCTGGATTCCCGCGGACCTGCTGGCGGCTGACCGGAACGCGACCTTCGGCGACCGCCTCCGGCGGGACGCGGGCTATTCCGTCGGGCTGTCGCTCACCTGGCCCGTCTGGGATCTCGGCGCGATCCAGGCGCGAATACGCCAGGCCGAGCTCCGCCAGAAGAGCGCTCAACAGAACATCGTCTTTCAGAAGCGGGAGGCGGCCCGGCAATGGGCTCAGGCGCAGACGGCGCTGGCGACGGTGTACTCGCTGATCCAGATCCTGACCGAATCGGCGCCCGCCGCGCGAGACGCGTACCTGGAGGCGGAGAGCCGGTACCGGGGCGGAGCGGCGACGGCGTTCGAAGTCCTCGAATCGTACGTGGCCTCGGTGGACGCCGCCGTTCGATTGAACGAGGCGATCTCGAGATATCGAATCGCCCAAGCCCTCGCCGTTCGCTGGAGTGAGCCTTGAGACGGGCGGCGGTCATCGCTCTCGCCGCCGTCTGCGTTCTGCTGGCCGGTTGCGGGGGCAAAGCGGCGGATGCGACTTCCGAGAAGGCGCAGCCCACTCCGGACGCGCCGACGCCGGTTCGGACGGCCACCGTCGCGGCCGCCACCCTTTCGGAGGTCGTCGCCGCGCCGGGACACACCGCCGCCCTATCGCAGCAGAAAGTGAGGGCGCCGTTCGCCGGGACGCTGGTCGAGGTTCGCGTCACCGACGGAGACGTCGTCCGGAGGGGACAGGCCGTGGGGACGATCGTCTCGAGAGAGAGTGAAGCGGCCCTCTCCGGGGCGCGTGAAATGGCGCGCGAGGCACAGACGCCGTCGCAGCGCGCGGACGCGGAGCGCGCCGTCCTTCTGGCCGAACGAAACCTCGTCCGCAAGGCAATCCTGGCTACCGCGGACGGTCCCGTGCTCTCCCATGCCGCGGCGAGCGGCGACCGGCTTGCCGAGGACCAGGAAATCCTGACGATCGCCGACGCGTCTTCCATCGTGTTCCTGGCCGACGTCCCTCAGAGCGATCTGCCGCGCGTGCGCCCCGGCGCGCCGGCGGCCGTCGAGATCGGAACCGGCCGCGGCGCGCTGACGGGACGCGTTCATTCCATCCTTCCGGGCGCGAACGCCGCCGATTTCACGGGCTCGGTTCGCATCGATCTTCCCGAGCGGGCGGAACGCCTGTCGATCGGCCTGTTCGGAATGGCCCGCATCACGGTCGGAGAGCGGGCCGGCGCGCTCACGGTTCCCGACGCGGCCGTGGTGCGCGACGACGTCAGCGGCGTCGCCCGGGTCGTCCTGGTGACGAACGGCCGCGCGCACTGGGTGCCGGTGACGGTCGGGCTCCGGCAGGGCGGA
>DATNMZ010000467.1:0-2482 GCA_035602095.1 Thermoanaerobaculia bacterium | reverse complement strand
AGTTTTCAGTTTTCAGTTTTCAGTTTTCAGTGCGTGTCCAGGCCCTGGGGCGCTCCGGCCCACTGCGGAAAGAAACGGATCGTGCCGACGAAGGTTTCCCCGACGTCGAGCGTCGCGGTGAAGTCCGCCGTTCTCCCGGGCTCGATTGACCCCCGGGAAAGGCGCGCATCGGCCGTGGCGATCGTGTCTCCCTTCCCGTCGAGAGCATGGACGGACATGCGCAGGCTCTCGGCCGGCGCCGCCCCCGAGTTTCGCAGAGTCCCTCGGACGATCAGCCGAGAGCCCGCCCTCTCCTGGTCA
This sequence comes from Thermoanaerobaculia bacterium, assembly GCA_035602095.1. Classification (GTDB taxonomy): domain Bacteria; phylum Acidobacteriota; class Thermoanaerobaculia; order UBA5066; family Gp7-AA6; genus JALYUA01. Next base: position 2,182 of record DATNMZ010000467.1, on the reverse strand, counting down.
TACTGCGGGACGTCGACGCGCGCCGCGCCGGCGAAGGTCCGGCCGTCCGCCCTCTCGGAAGCTCCGTGAGCGAGAGCGGCCGCTTCGGTGTGAGAGACCTGATCGTCCGTTATCCGGACTTTCGACTTGGGGAGGTTGCGCGAGACCTTCGCGGCGACTGCGGGTGTGGACGCCGAGCGAGACGCCGGGCGGGAGCGCGCGGGAGGGGACGCGGATTTCGATTTCGCGGCGGCCGTCGCTTCGAGATCGATCTCGGACACCGGAACCGAGAGGAGCGTTCCATCCTTTCGGGTGAGCAGAGCCGAGCGGCCCCGGAGAACCCAGGGCTGCTTCAGCTCGATCACGACACCCCCCCGCAGGACCACCACTTCCCCGGCGGCCGCCCCCCCGGCGAGACAGAGGGCGAGGGCGGCCGATCCGATCGCGATCCTCAAGGCTGGAGTTCTTTCCAGTTCTTGTTGATTCGATTCACGGTGCCTCCCGTGGTCTGCTGGTCGATCGCTCCGCCCGCGAAGAACAGCGAGTCGATCGTGTCCCCGATGGGAGAAGTGGACTGCACGGCCGACGCCAGGCCGGCGCCCGCGCTCTGCTGATACTGCGCCCAGCCCGGAGGCTGGGTCGGATAGCCCGGCCCGCCGTTCTGGAAGAAGAACCGGTAGCGGAACGACTTTCCATCCGTGGTGCAGGGATTGTTCCCGGCGTCCGGAGTGAACGTCACGAGACTCAGATAGCCTCGCGTCGAGAACACGGAAGAGGTCGTCTTCTCGTTGGTCGACTGGTAGTCGAGGAAATATCCGGTGGTGCTTGCGCCGGGGGTGCCCACACCCGGCGTGATGTTGCGCAGCGAAGTTACATCGTAGGTCAGATTGGTCTGACCGGCATCGATGACGAACAGGAACCGGTTGTTGTTGCCGACCGGGTTCGGGGCGACGAGATTGGAGCGGTCGCCGGTTCCGAAGGCGACGCCGAGAGTCGGGGGCGTGCCCCCGGAGAGAAACACGATGCCCGGCTCGAAGAAAATCGGCTGGAACGGCTTGGTGGTGGCGACGTTCCCGTCGTACAGGAGGTACGGCTTGTAGCCCTGGAGCTTCCCGGCCACGAGCTCCCCGCGCTTGGGGGACGTGGTCGTGTCGGGAGTCAGGTCGAAGCGCCACATCCTTCCGTTGACGTCGCCGACGTAGGCGATGTCGAGGTAGCCGTCATCGTTGTAGTCGGCCGCGGCGACGGCGGAGGGGACCGGGGCGAGGTTCACAGCGAGGCCCGTTCCGTCCACGCCCGCAGAGGCTTTGTGAAGGATCTGCCCCGTCTCGAGGTCCACGATGTAGATCGAGCGCCCGCGTGTCGCCGACCCGGCCGGGGAGGTCACGATGGGACCTCCGATGGTGTAGTTGGGGTCGAAGCCGCCGCCGAAGATCGCCACGTAGCGGTCTTCGAATCCCACGCCGTTGATGATCTTGATGCGGCCGAGGACCGGTCGCGACCAGGTCTCCCCCATCTTGGGAACGGTCCCAACGGCGCCGTCCGTCAGCGTCCAGAGGACCTCGGGATACTTCTTCCCGCTGCAGCTCGCCGGGCCGCCGTTCAAGCAGCCGGGCGCGGCGTCCTTGTTTCCGATGATGAGGCCGGCCGCATCGATGTCGTCGGGCTGCGTGACGTCGAGGGCGTAATACGCCGCGCCTCCCTGGCGAAGCCCTCCGACAACCACCGTCCGCCACTTGCGATTCGCCGGGACAGGGACACCGCCGTGCGCGGTGTCCAGGAACGCGTCCGCAACGCCCATCGAGCCGTCCACGAAGTACGGCGGCTTGGCCGGCGGCGGAAGGGCCAGCACGCTCGGGAACCCGGAGAGGATGTCCGGAGGCGCGAACGCGAAGATCTCCCGGCCGGTCCCGAGGTCGAAAGCGTTGTTGTAGTTGACGGTGTCCCGATTCCAGACGCCGGTGTCGAACGCGTGCAGGAACCCGTCGTTCGAACCGACCAGAATGACCCGGCGGCGCTTGGCATACTTGTCGACGAACGTCCCGTACCCCGGAAGGTTCAAGGAGAGATAGGGGAAGAACCGGGGCGGATCGACCACCGCGGCCTCCGAGTGGAAGATGTCGCCCAGCTTGTGGGGATAGCCGTTCGGGACTCCCGGGGGCGTCCCGGCGTCGGTGCGCACCTGGGGCGCGAGGCCCGGGGG
>DATNMZ010000466.1:0-2097 GCA_035602095.1 Thermoanaerobaculia bacterium | reverse complement strand
GAGAAGGAAGGCCGCGCGCCTCACGTCTCACGCCTCACGCCTCACGCTCGAGCGAAGCGAGAGATATGGCCAAGAAAATCACCGGATACGTCAAGCTGCAGATTCCCGCGGCGGAGGCGACTCCCGCTCCTCCCGTCGGGCCCGCGCTCGGGCAGCAGGGCGTCAACATCATGGACTTCTGCAAGAACTTCAACGCGAGGACCGCCTCGCAGAAGGGCCTGATCATCCCGGTCGTCATCACGGTGTACGCGGACCGGTCCTACTCGTTCATCACGAAGACGCCTCCGGCGTCGATCCTGCTCTTGAAGGCCGCGGGGGTCCCCAAGGGTTCGGGCACGCCGAACAAGGAAAAGGTCGGGAAAGTGACGCGACAGCAGGTGGAGGAGATCGCGAAGACCAAGATGCCCGATTTGAACGCCGCGGACCTTCCGGCGGCGATCCGGGTCGTCGAAGGCACCGCACGATCCATGGGCATTGACGTTGTCTAGACGGAGACCAGGCCACGCAGTCGGAGAGCCCGCACACGGCTCGTTAACACGACGAAGGGGGTAAATGAGAAAAACCGGCAAGAAGTTTCTGGCCGCGAAGGCGAAGGTGGAGGCGCGTCCTTACGGGCTCGCCGACGCCATGAAGCTCGTCCGCGCGGTCAAGTTCGCGAAATTCGACGAGTCCGTCGACGTCGCGATGCTGCTCGGCGTGGACCCGAAGCACGCCGATCAGATGGTGCGAGGCACGGTCGTCCTGCCCCATGGCATCGGCAAGTCGAAGCGGGTCGCGGTCATCGCGGGCGGAGACAAGGCAAAAGAGGCGCAGGAATCGGGCGCGGACCACGTGGGCGCGGAGGAGCTCGTGGAGAAGATCCAGGGGGGCTTCCTGGATTTCGACGCGCTCGTGGCGACGCCCGACATGATGCGCCTGGTCGGCAAGCTCGGCAAAGTGCTCGGCCCCAAGGGGCTCATGCCGAACCCGAAGGCCGGCACGGTCACGATGGACGTCGGCAAGGCGGTCCGGGAGATCAAGGCCGGAAAAGTCGAGTTCCGGGTCGACAAGACCTCGATCATCCACGCGTCCATCGGCAAGACCTCTTTCGACGAAACGAAGCTCGAAGAGAACGCCTCCGCGTTCATCCGCGCCGTGCTGCGGGCCAGGCCCCCGGCGGCCAAGGGCAAGTTCTTCCGCACCGTGTCCATTTCTTCGACGATGGGCCCGGGAATTGACATCGACACGGCCGCGGTCGAGGCGTTGTAGGAGGCGACATGCACCGCACGGAAAAGACGGCCATGCTCCAGGTCCTGGAGAACGACATGGCGAAGTCCCGCAACGCGATCCTGTTCGGGTTCGCGGGGCTGAAGGTCACGGAAGTGACGGAGCTGCGGCGTCAGGTTCGCGGGACGCAGTCGAAGTACCTCGTCGTGAAGAACACGCTGGCGTTGCGCGCGACGAAAGGGACCCCTCTCGAGTCCGTCTCGCAACATTTCGTCGGCGACACGGCAATCGCGTACAACGCGACGAGCGCCATCCCGCTCGCGAAGGTTCTGACCACGTTCGCGAAGACGAACCCGAAACTCGTCTTCAAGGGGGCGCTGATCGAGGGACGGGCTGTGCCGGCGGCCGAGATTCAGGCGATCGCGGATCTGCCGAGCCGCGAAGAGCTCGTCTCGAAGCTCCTGTTCGTCCTGCAGTCGCCGCTCCGGCGGCTCGCGACCGTCTTGAACGGGCCCGTCCGGAACCTCGCCGGCGTCGTGCGCCAGATCGCGGAACAAAAATCGAAAACGGGCGGGGCTCCGGCCGCGCCCGCCGAATGAGTTTCAACGCATCGAGAGCAATAAGGAGAGAACGGACATGGCGATGACGGCGGAAAACTTCGTCAAGGAAATCGAGGGAATGACCGTCCTCGAGTTGAACGGCCTGGTCAAGGCGCTCGAGGAGAAGTTCGGCGTCTCGGCGGCCGCGATGGCGATGCCTGCGGCGGGCGGCGGGGTGGCGGTGGCGGCGGCCCCGGCCGAGGAAGAGAAGACCGAGTTCACGGTCGTTCTGGCGGCCGCGGGAGACAAGATCAAGACGATCAAGGTCGTCCGGGAAGTGACGGCCCTGGGG
>DATNMZ010000465.1:0-6303 GCA_035602095.1 Thermoanaerobaculia bacterium | reverse complement strand
GCCGACCAGATCGTCGTCTCGGTAGGACCGTACAGGTTCCAGAGGGAGGCGCCCCGGGAGAGAAGCGCGTCCGCCAGGGCCCGGGCGAGCGGCTCGCCGCCGCACAGCATTTTCAGGTTCGACTGACCTCGCCAGCCCGATTCGATCAGGAGCCTCCAGGTGGTCGGTGTCGCCTGCAGCACGGTCGCCTGCGACCGGAACAGCTCCTCCGAAAGCCGGCTGCCGTCGGAAGCGGCTTCCGGTCCAGCGAGCGCCGTTCTCGCGCCCACCGTCAGCGGCAGGAGCAACTCCAGTGTCGCGATGTCGAATGAAATGGTGGTGACGGCGAGGAGTGTGTCCTTCCGATCCAGTCCCGGACGCTCGCGCATCGCCTCGAGCAGGTTGACGAGCGCGCCGTGGGCGACCGCGACGCCCTTCGGTCTCCCGGTCGATCCGGAGGTATAGATGACGTACGCGAGGTCTTCGGAGGTCGTCGGAGCTGCCGGGTCTTCGGCGCTCGCGCGCGAGATCGTCCCGCGTTCCGCGGCGAGGTCGACGACCCACGTTCCCGGCGCCGCTACGAAGTCTCCGTCGGCCAGCACCAGGGTGGCTCCCGAGTCTTCGAGGATCGCGGCGATCCGATCCTTCGGATGTGAGGTGTCCAGCGGCACGTACGCGCCGCCGGCCTTCAGGACCGCCAGCAGGGCGATCGGCAGCTCGATGGAGCGCCGGAGGCAAAGGCCGACGAGGATGCCCGGCGCCACGCCGAGGCTCACGAGATGGTTCGCCAGCTGATTCGCGCGCGCGTTCAATTCCGCATAGGTCAGCCGTTCGTCGCGGAACGAAAGCGCGATCGCGGCGGGAAGCCGCGCCGCCTGCGCTTCGAAGAGCTGATGCGCACAGGCAGCCTTCCCATTCCGACGCCTGGTCTGATTCCATTCGACGAGCACTCGCTCGCGCTCCGCATCGCTCCACAGAGGGAGAGCGGAAAGCGGCGCCGCGAGGTCACGAACGATTCCCTCGAGAAGCTTCTCGAAATACTCGAGCCACCGCTCCACGGTCCCGGCATCGAAGAGATCGGTGTTGAAGTCGCAGTCGAGGACGAGGCTGTCCGCGGTCTCCACGACGTTCAAGAAGACGTCGTCGTTGACGAAGGCCTTCGGATTGGTGTCCACCTCCACCCGCAGGCCATCCCATTGCAACCCCGTACCGATCCGCTCGAGATTGAATTGAGCCTCGACGAGCGGTAGCCGGCTCGGATCGCGAGGAAGCGCCAGCTTCTGGATGAGGCTTCCGTACGTCGAGTCCTGGTGGTCGTAGGCGTCCAGGATCTTCTTGCGGATGGACCGCAGGTACTCCCGAAACTCGACGGGTCCCGCGGCGCGCGAGCGGATCGACAGAAAATTGATGCAGTGGCCGACGAGATCTTCGACGCCGTTGGATGCTTGACCCGCGACGGGGATTCCGACGACCAGGTCCTCCTGGCCGGTCAGACGGTGGAGGAGTCCGGCGAACGCCGCGAACAGGGTCACGAAGAGCGTGCACCCTTCCTTCGCCCCGGCGCGCCGGACCTCCCGGGTGAGCGCGCTCGAGATCGTCCGCCGCATCGTTGCGCCGGCGTAGCTCTTGACGGCCGGCCGCGGCCGGTCGGTCGGCAGATCGAGCACGGGAGCGGGCCTGGCGAACTCCGCGAGCCAGTAGACGTCGGTCTCGGCGGCGCCCGCGCCGCTGCGCCGCGCCGCTTCGGCGGCGGCAAAGTCATAGAAACTCGCCGCCGCGGAGACGGGCCCCGGCGTTCCGCTCCGGCGTGACGAATAGCGAGAAGCGAGCTCGTCGAGAAGCACGTTCGTCGACCACCCGTCGGACGCGAGGTGGTGAGCCGTCAAAACGAGGATGTGCTGCTCGGGCCCGAAGCGAAGAAGCCGGGCGCGCGCGAGAGGACCCCGCGCGAGGTCGAAGGGAGTCCGGGCCTCTTCGAGCAGGATCTGGCGCCGCCGAACCTCGGCGTCGGCCGGCTTCGAGTCCGCGAGGTCGGTGAAGGACATCGGGATCTCCGCCGCGCCGGCGACTCGCTGGAGGTCGCCGGCCGGATCGAAGGTCGTGCGCAGAGCGTCGTGCGCGGTGACCAGATCCTCCAGAGACTGCCGGAGCGCGGAAGCGTCGAGCGGGCCCTGGAGGCGCAGGGAGACGCCTTCGTTGAAGGCGCAGGAGGCCTCGGCTCCCATCTGACAGGCGAGCCAGATCTCCTTCTGGGCATCGGTCAACGGGAAAGCCGCCGGACGGCCGGGCTCCGGCGCGACGGTGCTCGAGGCCGTGAGCGGCGCCCGGGCGGGCTCGATGGGCTCCGCATCCTCCGCAGCGGACGGGAGCAGGCCCCCTGTCTGCATTTCGGCGGCGCTGGCTTCGAAGGCGCGGACGACGAAATCGAGGTCCTCTTCCGTGTGGGCTTCCGTCACGAAGCAGGGAAAGCCCTCCCAGATGTGAACGCCCTTCTCGCGGAGGTGGTAGAAGAGGAGGCTCGCCAGTTTCTGGTCGCTCGCGAATCCGAAGAAGAGGATCGAGGCGAAGTTCTCGACGCGGCTCGGCACCCGATGCCTTTCGAAGCAGGCGTTGATCCGCGCCGTCAACCGCGCGGCCTTCGCGTTGAGTCCCTCCTGGAGCGCCGGTCCGGCGGCCTTCAGCCGATGAAGGACCGCCAGGGCCGCCGCCATCGCGAGCGGGTGCCTCACGAAGGTCCCCGCGAAGAAGGTCACGCCGACCTCCGGGAACGAGGCGTCCCCGAACTGCCACATCCCTCCGTCCAGCGCGTCCATGTAGGCCCGTCTGCCCGCGACGACGCCGAGCGGGAGCCCTCCCCCGAGCACCTTCCCGTAGGTCGCGATGTCGGCGGTGATTCCGAACCACGCCTGCGCGCCTCCCGGATGGACTCGGAAGCCCGTGATCACCTCGTCGAAAATGAGCGCCGTCCCGGATTTCTCGGTCATCTTCCGCAGCTCCCGCAGGAATTCCCGGGGCTGCAGATCGGGGTGCCGGCTCTGAACGGGCTCGACCAGCACGGCAGCGAGCTCGCTCATCCGGGACTCCAGAATGCGCAGCGATTCCTCGGTTCCGTAGTCGAGCACGAGAACGTTCTCGACCTTCGCGGCCGGGATTCCGGGCGCGATGGGAAAAGACCGGGTGCCCTCGCCGGAGCGCACGCCTCTCACGAGAACCTCGTCGAAGGTGCCGTGGTACGAGCCGGAAAAGAGCGCAATCTTGTCGCGCCCGGTGACGGTGCGGGCCAGGCGAACGGCGGCCATGACGGCTTCGGAGCCCGTGTTGCAGAAGGTCACGCGTTCCATCCCCGTGAACTCGCTGATCAGGCGCGCGACCTCTCCCGCGACCGGGGACTGCGGCCCGATCTCGACGCCCTTGCGAAGTTGCTCGGCGATGGCCTCGGTCACGAACGCCGGGGAATGGCCGAAGAGGTTCAGGCCGAACCCCATGAGCATGTCGACGTACTCGTTCCCATCCACATCCGAGAGGCGCGAGCCCGACGATCCCGTCGAGACGATCGGGTAGACGATTTCCTTCCAATCGAGGCGGAATCCCGCCACGACGCGCGGGTCGGCGAAATGGGAGCGATGCTCCTCGGCCAGGCGCTTGGATCCGGCGGTCCGGCGCGAGTAACGCTCGACGAAACCCGACAGGTATCGCTGCTGGATCTCCGTGAGCGCGCCGCGCGGCGATTTCTCGATCGGCTTGTAGGGACCGAAGGCCTTGAACGAGCGCTTCTCGCCGGAATTCGCGGACTGCTCCGGCAGGATCTCGACGGGCGGCGCCGGCGGCTGCGCTGCGGATGTTGCGCCCGGCCGGGCCCCCTCGGGGACTTCGCCGCGAAGCATCGCGAGCTGCTCCGCCATGATCCGCAGCTGCTCCGCCACCAGTCGCTCGAGCTGGCCCGAAGGCCCGGGCGCCGGCGCCGGCCCGGCGGCCGGGGAAGGCGGGGCGGCGGCCGATGCGGAACGGGGTGCCGGCATCGAGATCTCGGGCGGGAGTTTCGCGTCGAGGAAGCTTGCGAGAGCGTCGGGCGTGGACTCGTCGCTGAGAAGCTGGCGAAACGCGATGCGAAGCCCGAACTCCTTCTGGAGCTGCTGGCTCGCCTGCGTCAGGAAGAGAGAGTCGAAGCCCGTCTCGAGAAACGTCGCGCAGGGCGAGATCTCTCCCGGCGCGATTCCGGAGAGCTCTCCAAAGACTCTCTGGACCCGCAGGAGGAGACCCGAATGCCGAGAAACCGCGGGCGCGGGGCGGGTTTCCATCATCGTCTCCTCTGCTTTCGCTGCCGGGGCGTCGGCGCGGTCCGCCGGCTCCGGTGATGGCCCGGACTTCCGGCCGGCGTCGGAAGACCCGTCTTCTCGCTGTGTCCCGATCCAATGACGGGTCCGCTCGAAGGGATACGTCGGAAGAGGGATTCGCCGCAGTCCTCTTCCTGCCTGCAGCCCGCGCCAGTCGATCGCGGCGCCGGCGGCCCAGAGTTGCCCGGCCGAGCGCAGAAGACAGGCGCGGTCGGACTCCCGATCCTCCGGATGGCGCAGGGAGGAGAGCACGATGTGCCCCGGCGATTTCGCGGGGTGACGCCGCGCGTGCAGGGTCAGCGTCTGGCCCGGGCCGACCTCCAGGAGCACCCGCCCCTTCTCCGCCAGAAGCTCGCCGACGGCTCGCGCGAAACGGACGGGCTTCCGAAGGTGCGCGCTCCAGTAGGCGGGATCGGTCGCCTCCTCGTCGCGTATCCACGTCCCCGTCACACTCGACAGGAAGGGGATCGACGGCGGCCGGAGGCGGACCTTCTTCACGAGCTCTTCGAACGGGCGAAGAACCGGATCCATCATTTCCGAATGGAAAGCGTGGGAGGTCTTCAGCCGGCGGTGCGCGATTCCCCGTTCCGCCAGTTCCTTCCGAAGGCCCTCGATGACGTCCGACGCCCCCGACAGCACGCACAGGGACGGCGTATTGACCGCGGCGAGCGAGAGACCGGGACGCGCGAGCGCCGCCAGCTTCTCTTCCTCCAGCCGCACGGCGAGCATCGATCCCTCCGGAAGGCCTTCGATCAGCCGTCCGCGCGCGGCGACGAGCCGGAGCGCGTCTTCGAGCGAGAAGACTCCCGCCAATGTGGCGGCGACGAACTCGCCCACGCTGTGGCCGAGCATGGCGGCGGGACGGATGCCCCAGCTCTCCCAGAGCCGCGCGAGCGCGTATTCGACGACGAATAGCGCCGGCTGGGCGATCCCGGTTCGGTGGAACGCGTCAGCGTACGAGTCCGGGTCCGGGTCCTTCTTCTCCGCCTCTTTCGTCGAACCGGCGAGCAGGGCGAGGAGGTTCAGCTCCGGGGGAAGCAAGTTGCAACAGCGCCGGACCTCGTCCCGGAACCGCGGCTCGCTCTCGTAGATCTCCCGGGCCATGCCGGCATGCTGCGATCCCTGTCCGGGGAACAGGAACGTCACCGGGACGCGGCGACGATCGACGACCTCCGGGGCCTCGTGCCGCGCGGGACCCGTCAGGGCGGAGACCGCGTGCGCCGCGTCGGTGCAGACCACGGCGCGTCGGTGAGAGAAATGCCTCCGGCCCGCCTGCAGCGTGGAGGCGACGTTTGCCAGGTCGGTCTCCGGCCTCTCGACGAGATGACGGGCGAGGTTCGCCGTCGCCGCTTCGAGCGCCGTAGCCGTCTTCGCCGAGATCACGAGAAGCTCGCAGGAGCGCTTCGCCGGGACCTCCGCGGCCGGGGCCTCCTCCAGAATGACGTGCGCGTTCGTCCCTCCGACGCCGAAAGCGCTCACCCCGGCCCGGCGCGGGCCGGAGGGGCTCCTCCACTCCGAGAGACGGGTATTCACGAAGAACGGGGAGTTCGCGAAATCGATGGCGGGGTTGGCGCGCTCGAAATGAAGACTCGGCGGAATCCAACCCGTGCGGACGGCGAGCGCCGCCTTGATCAGACCCGTGACCCCGGAGGCGATGTCGAGGTGACCGACGTTCGGCTTGACCGACCCGATCGCGCAGAATCCCTTCGCCTTCGTCGCGGAGCGAAAGGCGCGAGTCAGTCCGGCGATCTCGATCGGATCTCCGAGCGGGGTTCCGGTCCCGTGCGTCTCGACGTAGCCGATCGACTCGGCATCCACGTCGGCGAGAGCCTGCGCCGTCGCGATCACTTCGGCCTGTCCTTCGACGCTCCGTCGTTGTTCAGAGCGAACCCGCGGATCACCGCGACGATCGAGTCGCCCTGTGCGATCGCGTCGGAGAGCCGCTTCAAGACCACCACTCCGACCCCGGCGCCGAATACGGTCCCTCCGG
>DATNMZ010000464.1:0-2101 GCA_035602095.1 Thermoanaerobaculia bacterium | reverse complement strand
CTCGCGATCTCGCTCAAGGAACCGGGTTTCTACTACTCCTTCGCGTACTGCCTCTGCGTCCTCCTCTTCGGGATCGCCCGCGTTCGCCGCCGCAAGACCCCGTATGTGAAGTGGCAGACCGTCGCGTTGACCCTGATCCAGTGGATCCCGCTCTTCCTTCTTCCCTACCTGCTCCTGCCCTGGCTCGGTCACAACGGCGCGTACGACCACGGATTCGGAAAGACGTTCGCCGACCATCTCTTCCCGGCCGTGAGCTATGGACAGGGGCGGGAGTACTGGCGCGCCTTCGGCTTCATCCTGGCGTGGCCGCTCTTCATCTGGAACGTCTTCTCGCCCCAGCCGATGTTCTGGTGGCTCGGCATCGCCTTCGTCCAGACGTTCGTCCTCATCCCGCTGATCATTCGCCGGTGGGGCAAGGGCGCGTACTGCGGCTGGATCTGCTCGTGCGGCGCGCTCGCGGAGACGATGGGCGACACGCAGCGGCAGAAGATGCCGCACGGGCCCTTCTGGAACCGGATGAACATGCTCGGCCAGGCGATTCTGGGCGTCGCGTTCGTCCTCTTCTTCGCGCGCGCGATCTCCTGGACCTGGCCGAACACGCGCGTGGGCGGCGCCGCGGGAAAGCTCTTCTCGGGCCTGCTGTCGGGCTGGTCCGTCCTCGGGATCCAGCTGAACTACTACCACGTGGTGGACATCTTCCTGGCGGGCATCGTCGGCGTGGGCTTCTACTTCTGGTTCTCGGGGCGCGTGTGGTGCCGCTTCGCCTGCCCGCTCGCCGCGCTCATGCACGTGTACACCCGGTTCTCCCGCTTCCGGATCTTCGCCGAGAAATCGAAGTGCATCTCCTGCAACGTCTGCACCTCGGTGTGCCACCAGGGGATCGACATCATGAATTTTGCGAACAAGGGCCTGCCGATGGAGGACCCGGAGTGCGTTCGCTGCTCCGCGTGCGTGCAGTCCTGCCCGACCGGCGTCCTGCAGTTCGGCCGCTACGGCTCCAGCGGTCTCCCGGTGCTCGACCGTCTTCCGGCGTCCCCCGTGTTGATGAAAGAGGCCGGCGAGGGCGGCGGCGTCCCGATCGGCGGCTACCCCGGAATGCCCGGCAAGACGCTCGCGCGCTGAACCACCGGGTGAGCAGGAGCGCGAGGCGTTACCCCTCTCCCCGGGCCGCAATTCCCCTCTCCCCCGGACCGGGGGAGAGGGTCAGGGTGAGGGGGAACCCGTCCCATAGAATCGCGAGATGAAGACACTCGCCCGAATTCGATCCGGCGCCGCGGCGCTCGTGCTCGTGGCTGCGGCTGCGGCGCTGTCCTTCGCCGCGACCCCGGCGGCATCCCCGGACACCTCCGTCGCGGCAAAGTTCGCCCGCGACGTCACCGTCCTCGCCTCCGACGAGATGGAGGGCCGCGGTCTCGGCACGAAGGGCCTCGACAAGGCGGCGGACTGGATCGAGGCGCGCCTCCGAGCGCTGAAGCTCCAGCCCGCGTTCTCGGGGAGCTACCGCCAGTCCTTCGACGTGAAGACCGGCGTTACCCTGGAGCCCGGCAACGCGCTCTCGGGCGTGCCGGACGGAGACTGGTCGCCGCTCGGCTTCTCCTCCTCGGGCGCGTTCTCGGGCGAGATCGCGTTCGTCGGTTACGGCATCGAAGCCGCCCCGCTCGACTACCGCGAGCTCTCCGGCGTGGACCTTCACGGCAAGGTCGCGCTCATGCTGCGGTACGAGCCGCAGGAGAAGGACGAGGCCTCGAAGTTCGACGGCCGCCGGCCGAGCCGCTGGTCCGCGCCCCGCTACAAGGTCCTCCAGGCGCGCGAGCGCGGCGCCGTCGCGGTGATCTTCGTGGACGGCCCGCTCCAGGACGAGGGGAAGAACAAGCTCCCGGTCCTTCGAAACGACGGGCCGCAGAGCCCCGCGGGGATTCCCGTCCTCCAGGTCCGCCTGTCCGTCGCCCAGAAGTGGCTCTCGACGGCCAGCATTTCGCTCGCCGACTTCCAGAAGGCCGTGGATGCCGACGTGAAGCCGCGCTCCGCCGGGACGACGGGCGTTCGCGTCGACGGGCGGGTGGCGCTGCGCGCTTTCTACGCGAAGGCGGCGAACGTCGCC
>DATNMZ010000463.1:0-15357 GCA_035602095.1 Thermoanaerobaculia bacterium | reverse complement strand
TGCAGGACCTCGGACGGCTGCGTCGGAATCTGGCCGAGAAGGACCTCGCCGGTCGAGCCGTCGATCGAGATCCACTCTCCTTCGCCGGCGGAGAGCCCCCGCGCTCGGATCTTTCCCTGCCCGGCATCGACCGAGAGCTCGCCCGCTCCCACGACGCAGGTCTTTCCCATTCCCCGCGCGACGACGGCGGCGTGCGACGTCATGCCGCCGCGCGTCGTCAGGATCCCGACGGACGCGTGCATGCCGGCGATGTCCTCGGGGGAGGTCTCTTCGCGCACCAGCACGACCGGCTTGCCCTGCTCGGCCATCGCGACCGCGCTGTCCGCGGTGAAGGCGATCTGACCGCACGCGGCGCCGGGACCGGCCCCGAGGCCCTTGCCGAGGTACCGGCCGGACTTCACGGCCTTCTCTTTTTCGTTGCCGCGGAACACGGGGGCCACGAGCTGGATGAGCTGCTCGGCCTCGACGCGCGCGATGGCCTCGTCCTCGGTGATCAGCCCCTCGTCGACCATCTCCGTGGCGATGCGGACGGCGGCGAAACCCGTCCGTTTGCCGCTGCGGGTCTGCAGGAGGAAAAGCCTGCGGTCCTCGATCGTGAACTCGACATCCTGCATGTCCCGGTACCGTTTCTCGAGGACGTCTCGCAGCCCGAGCAGCTCGGCGTAGGCGTCCGGCATCGTCTCCTCGAGCGACGAACCGGAGCCGTCCTTCGAGAGCGGCCGCGGCGTGCGGATTCCCGCGACGACGTCTTCCCCCTGCGCGTTCGGGAGGAACTCGCCGTAAAACTTCCTTTCCCCGGTCGATGGGTCCCGCGTGAAGGCGACGCCCGTCGCGGATGTCTCGCCTCGGTTGCCGAAGACCATCGACTGGACATTGACGGCGGTGCCCCAATCGTCGGGGATGCGATGGAGCTTGCGGTACGTCTTCGCGCGCTCGTTGTCCCAGGATCGGAAAACGGCTCCAATGGCGCCCCAGAGCTGTTCGCGGGGGTCGTCCGGAAAGTCCTTGCCGGTCTTCCCGCGAATGATCTCTTCGTGGCGGCTCACGATCCGGGCGAGGTCGTCGGCCGAAAGGTCCACGTCCGCGGCGACGGCGCGCTCGCGCTTCTTTTCCGCGACGACGGCGTCGAACTCGTGCCGCGGAACCCGGAGCACGACGTCGCCGTACATCTCGAGAAACCGGCGGCGGCAATCGAGGGCGAAGCGCTGTCCGGAGACGCCGGCAAGCCCTTTGAGCGCCCGCGTCGTCAAACCGAGGTTCAGGATGGTGTCCATCATTCCGGGCATCGAGGAGCGCGCCCCCGAGCGGACGGAGACCAGGAGGGGATCGTCGGTCCCGCCGAACCGCTTTCCGGTGACGTGCTCGAGTCGCGCGAGCGCGGACTCGACTTCCGAGTGGACGCCGTCCAGGCTCGCTCCGTGAGAGAAGTCCGCACACACGCCCGTCTCGATCGTGAACCCGGGCGGGACGGGGATGCCGAGCGCGGTCATTTCCGCGAGGCCGGAGCCCTTCCCGCCGAGCGTCTCCTTGCCGAGCCCGGCCCCCTCCGCCTCGCCGTTTCCGAAGAAGAAGACCCGTTTCATGCGGCGCCGCTCACCTTTCCATCCTTGTCGACCACGATCTCGGAAAAGTCGGCCAGCCGGGAGAACTCCCGCTGGATCGAACCGAGCAGGGCCAGACGGTTGCGGCGCAGAGCCTCGTCGGGCGCGTTGACCAGCACTTCGACGAAAAAGCGATCGAGCGAGGGGGCGACGGATGCGATCATCCCCATCGCCTCGCGGTAGCGCCGCGACCCGGCGAGCTCTTCAATCGCCCGGCGGGCCTGCAAGAAATCGGCCGCCAGCTTGAGCTCCGCCGGCTCCCGGTAGAGGTCCGCATTCGGCGTCCCGGTTTCCTCCCCGCCCCCGATGTTTCGGATCCGCTTGAAAGCGAGGACGAGAGAACGGAAATCCATCTCCCGGCGTGCGTCCGAGAGCGCCTGAGCGCGGTCGGCGACATCGGCGAAATCCCACACCCCGACGTTCAACACGGCGGAGATCTCGTCGTGCGTGTGTCCGCGCCGCTCGAGGAAGTTGCGCAGACGCTCGGCGAAGAAGGCCCCGAGCTGCCCGAGAACGACCTCCTGGTCGACCGTCTCGGCGGCCGGATAGAACGAGAGGGCCGTGCGGACCACGGGCCTCCAGTCGAGGCGCCACCGCCTCGCGACGGCGATCGAGACGACTCCGAAGGCGGTGCGGCGCAGACCGTACGGGTCTTTCGAACCGGTCGGGACGAGGCCGACCGTGAAGAGTCCTGCGAGCGTGTCGAAGCGGTCGGCCAGCGAGAGAATTGCGCCCGCCGCTTCGCGAGGGGGATCGTCCGTCGCCGACGCGGGGCGATACTGGTCGTAGATCGCCTTCCAGACGGAGTCCGGGTAGCCTTCGCGGCGGGCGTAGATTCCCCCGACGACGCCCTGGAGATCGGTGAATTCCTTGACCATGAGTGTGGTCAAGTCCACCTTCGCGAGGCGGGCCGCGGCGAGCACGGTGTCCACGAGTTCGGGGCGGCCGACGGCGTGAGCGATCGTCTCGGAAAGGTCCTGGATGCGGCCTGTCTTCTGCCGGTAGTCGCCGAGCCGGTCCTGAAAAACGAGGCGGGAGAGGTTCTGGAGCCGCGTGTCGAGGGGATCCCGCACGTCCGTCTCGAAAAAGAAGCGTGCGTCCGCGAGCCTCGCGTTCAGAACCCACTCGTTCCCCTTGGCGATCAACCCTTTGCGGTCCCCGGTATTGTCCATGACCGCCACGAAGTACGGGAGCAGCCCGGAGGGCCCGCGGACGGGGAGGTACTTCTGGTGGGTCCGCATCGCCGTGGTGGTGATCTCTTCCGGCAGCTCCAGAAACTCCTGCGAGAAGGAGCCGCGCACCGTGCCTGGCCACTCGACGAGATCGGCGAGCGTCGGGACGAGATCCGCGTCCGGCTCGATCGACCCGCCCACTTCCCGGGCCATCTCGCGCGCGGATTCGAGGATCGCGGCTCTCCGCACTTCGCCGTCGGGCTCGACATTGGCGGCGCGCAGACCCGCGAAGTAGTCGTCCGGCCCGGTCACGGCGATCACACCCTCGGAAAGGATCCGGTGGCCCAGAGTGGCGCTCCCGGCCGCGACGCCGAAGAGCTTCATCGGAACCACGCGGCCGCCGCAGAGCGCAACGACGCCCCTCACCGGACGGACGAAGACGAAGCCCCCGGATCCCCATCCCATCGTCTTGGGAAAGGAGAGAGTCCCGACGACCCGCGGCACGACTTCGGAAAGGACTTCCGAGCAGGAGCGGCCCGGGATCGTACGGCGCGCCGCGACCGTCGGTCCGCGCGGAGAGTCGACGACGACGAGATCGGCGACCGCGACCTTCTGAGCGCGCGCGAATCCCTCCGCGGCCCGGGTGGGCTTTCCGTCGGCGGAAAACGCGGCGGACGCCGGAGGACCGAGCACTTCGGACGCCCGGTCCTCCTGACGATCCGGGAGCCCTCGCAGCCAGAGGATGAGCCGGCGAGGGGTCGCGAGCGAGCGGCCTTCTCTCGCGATCAGGCCTTCCTCTGCGAGCGCCTCCGACGTCTGCCGTAAGAGATCGAGCCGAGCCGCTCCGAGCGACGCGGCCGGGATCTCTTCGGTTCGGATCTCGAGAAGAAAGTCCGGCATGCTCGTCGTCAACCGTTCCGCAAAAGCGCGTGAATCGGAGGAGTCGTCAGAGGCGAAGAAGGCGTTTCACGTTCCAGGCTTCGCGCGGGACGTCTCACTGGGCCGTCGCGGGCTCGGGCTCCGCGATCGGGCTCTTCTCTCCCGTCTGTTTCGCGACGGCCGCCTGAGCGCACGCGCAGGCGAGATCGCGCACGCGCCGGATGAAACCGACCCGATCGGTCACGGACACGGCGCCGCGGGCATCGAGGAGGTTGAACTGGTGGGAGCACGTGAGCGTCGCCTCGTAAGCGGGCAGGATGAGACCCGCCGCCAGCGCACGGCGCGCCTCGGCTTCCGAGCGCTCGAAGACGAGCGTCGCAAACTCCGGGTCAGCCAGCTCGAAGGCGTACCGGGAGAGATCGATCTCGTCCTGCCGGCGAACCTGACCGTAAGTCGTGTCCGCGCTCCAGGGAACGTCGAAGACCGAGTCGACCTTGTTCAAGAACATCGCGATCCGCTCGAGCCCGTAGGTGATCTCGGCGGTGATGGGCGACAGATCGATTCCGCCGGCCTGCTGGAAGTAGGTGAACTGGGTAATCTCCATTCCGTCCATCAGGACCTGCCAGCCGACGCCCCAGGCTCCGAGCGTCGGCGATTCCCAGTTATCCTCTTCGAAGCGGATGTCGTGGTCGGCCAGGGTGATTCCGAGACGGCCGAGGCTCCGCAGGTAAGTCTCCTGGACGTCGTCGGGAGAGGGCTTCAAGACGACCTGGAGCTGCAGGTGCTTGCCGAGCCGGAAAGGGTTTTCGCCGTAACGCCCGTCGGCCGGCCGGCGCGAGGGCTGAACGTACGCGCAACGCCACGGAGCCGGGCCCAGGACCTTCAAGAACGTCGCCGGATGCATCGTTCCGGCGCCCATGGGCAGGTCGTACGGCTGCTCGATCAGGCAACCCTCCCCCTCCCAGAACGCGGTCAGCTCCGAGATGAGCTTCTGGAGCGTGAGCATCTTCATCGAGTCTAACGCAAGGAGGCTGGAGAACGGTCCGGGACACCCGAGCCCCGAGTCCTAGCTCTCCGCCTCTCCCCGCACCTGGGCGAGCACGCGGTGCGACTTCAGCTCATGTCCCAGAAAGTGCCGGCGCGCGCGGCGCGCGACCGCGGCCACCTCGAGCAGGCCCGCCGGCCGTTCCGCCGGATCGAGCGGCGCGGCGAGGATCCGCCGGAGGGTTTCCCGCGCCGCCGGGCTCATGCGCAGCGCCTCTCCCCGGCGGCACTCACCGTGAACGAAGCCGGGGCGGGACTCGTCGAAGAGAAGCGCTCCGGCGGGAGGCAGCGCGGCGCCGCACACGGCGGACTCGCCGGCACTCGGAAAGAGGCCGGAGAGTTTCAGAACCCAGACGTCGAAATACGCGGCGACGAGGTCGGCCGGAGCGCCGGCGTAGAGGCCATCGACGGCGTGCCGCGCGAGACGGTAGAACGGCTCCGCCGGATCGGAGTCGGAGACGAAGGTCTGGAGGCTCTCGGCGAGCGCGGACAAGAGGAGCGCCCGGTCGAGCTCCCCGGAGAGAGGGAAGGAAGAGCGCAGGACGTCGGCCGAGTTCATCGAGACGAGCTCCCGGCCCTCTTTCTCGAAATAGAGCACGCGGACCTCGGTCATCGGCTCGAGCGCCCCCGCAAACGCGCTCTTCGGGCCGCGCGACCCGCGCGCGACCCCGCGCTTCTTTCCGGCGTCCCGCGTCAGAAACGAGACGATCCGGTCCCGCTCCCGCAGCGGATAGGTGCCGAGGATGAACGCGTCGGAAGCCTGGTGGCGCACCCTCGCGATTATGATGGACGCGCGGAGCCGACTCCTCCGTACGAAATAAGTCCCATGCACAAAAACAGCGTCGAGAACACGACGTGGAAGGGAACCGGCCGTCTTTCTTCGGGAGTTGTCGCTCTGGGATGGGTCTCGTTTCTCACGGATTTCGCGTCGGACATGATCTATCCCCTTCTCCCGGACTTCTTGACGCGCACCCTGGGCGCGGGTCCGGCCACTCTGGGCCTGATCGAAGGCACGGCGGAGGCGACCGCCTCGGTCACCAAAGCGGCGTCGGGATGGTGGGCGGACCGGACGGGGCGCCGCAAGCCTCTGGTCGTCGCCGGGTACACCCTCGCGGGGCTCGTCCGCCCTCTCGTCGGTCTCGCTTCGGCGTGGGGCCACGTGTTCGCGATCCGATTCGCCGACCGGGTCGGAAAGGGAATCCGCACCGCGCCCCGCGATGCGCTGCTCGCCGACATGGTCCCCGCCGGGAGCCGGGGCCGCGCCTTCGGTCTTCAGCGCGCGATGGACAACGCCGGCGCGGTCGTCGGTCCCCTGGTCGCCGCGCTTCTTCTGCGGACGATCGTCGCCGACGAGCGGACGGTGTTCCTCCTCGCTTTTTTTCCGGGAGCGCTCGGCATCGCGCTGCTCGTCTGGAAAGTGCGCGAGGCTCCTCCGCGTCCGCCCGCGCCTCCCGTTCCCGTTTCCGGGCAGCGCGCGGTCGGGCGCCTGCCGCGCGGTTTCTGGGTCGCCACGGGGATCTTCGTGCTCTTCGCGTTCGCAAACTCGACGGACGCTTTCCTCCTGCTCCGCGCGCGGGATTCGGGCGTCCCGCTGTGGCAGATCCCCCTTCTCTGGGCCTTCTTCCACGCGGTCAAGGCGGCCGCCGGAGTGCCCGGCGGATCGCTCGCCGACCGCATCGGCCGCGTTCCCTGCGTCGCGATCGGCTGGGTGGTCTATGCGCTCGCCTACGCGGGGTTCGCCTGGGTGGCGAGTCCCGGCGCGCTCTGGGCGCTCTTTGCGGGGTACGGGTTGTTCTTCGCGCTCACGGAAGGGGCGGAACGCGCCTTGATCGCCGATCTCGTGCCCGAGAAGCTTCGCGGCCGCGCGTACGGGATCTTCCACGGCAGCGTCGGCGCGGCCGCGCTCCCGTCCTCGCTCCTCTTCGGGCTCTGGTGGAAGCTCTTCGGGGCTCGCACGGCGTTCTTAATCGGCGCGGGCCTCGCGGCCGCGGCGCTCTGCGCGCTTCTCGCCGCCCGCCCCTGGCTCGCGTTCTCCTCGGAGAAGGGCGCGCCGCTCGAATGAAAAAGAGCTCCGGAGGCGCCGCCGGCGCGATCTCCGATCCTCGACCAGCTGATAGAATCCGCACGTCATGGGTCCCGTCTGGAGGCTCGTCCACGGCGAAAAGGACATGTGCCACCGCTGCGGTGCGGAGATCATCGACTTCCCCGCGGTCGGGCGCGTCGTCGACTGGACGTTCCATGCCGAGGAGAAGTACTGCTGGGATTGCTACCGCTACATCCAGCCGTTCGTGGATCAGGTTTTCCCCGAATCCCAGACCCCCTACCAACCCGTGACCAAGCCCGCGATTCCGTGAACGAGCTCCGCAAGATTCCTCTCTCCTCCTTCCGCGGCTCCGATCTCGCGCCCATCGCCGAGAAGGTTTTCGCCCGGGAGCGGCTGTCGTTCGAGGACGGAGTCCGGATCTTCACGACGCGCGACCTCCTCGGGGCGGGCCGGCTCGCCAACCTCGTCCGCGAAGAGCGGCACGGCAACCTCGCCTATTACAACGTCAACCGGTACCTGAACCCGACGAATCTCTGCTGGGTCGATTGCGCGCTCTGCGCCTGGGCCAAGAAGGTCAATGAGCCCGGCGGCTACGAGATGGCGATTGGAGAGTGCGTCGAGGAGGCGGGCAAGGGATACTCCGAAGCGGTCACGGAATTTCACATCGTCGGAGGCCTCCACCCGACCTGGCCCTTCGAGTACTACACCGGGCTCCTCCGGGCTCTGAAGGAGCGGTTCCCCGGCGTGCACTGCAAGGCGTGGACGATGGTCGAGCTCGATTGGATCGCGCGAATCGGAAACCGCTCGATCCCGGACACCATCCGCGAGCTGAAGGACGCCGGCATGGACTCCTGCCCGGGAGGCGGCGCCGAGATTTTCGAGAAGCGCGTCCGCGACGTGATCTGCAAGAACAAGATCTCGGGCGAGCGCTGGCTGGAAATCGCGCGGGAGTGCCACCGCCTGGGTGTCCGCACGAACGCCACGATGCTCTACGGCTCCGTCGAGACCGCCGGAGACCGCGTGGACCACTTGCTGCGCCTGCGCACCCTCCAGGACGAGACCGGCGGCTTCACCGGGCTGATCCCGCTGGCGTTCCACCCGGCGAACACTCCCCTCGCCCACCTACCCGAGACATCCGGGCAGCTCGATCTACGGGTCATCGCGGCAGCGCGGCTGCTGCTCGACAACTTCGAGCACGTCAAGGCGTACTGGATCCAGATCGGAACGAAGCTTTCGCAGGTGGCCCTCTTCTTCGGGGCCGACGACCTCGTCGGCACGGTCGTGGACGAGACGATCACCCATGCCGCGGGGGCAACGACGGCGTCGGGCATGACCCGGGGGCAGTTCGAGCGCGTCATCCGGGAATCCGGCCGGGAGCCCTTCGAGCGCGACTCGACGTACGGGCGGGTCGTGCGCGAGGGCTCGCTCGCCGCGCCCGTCCCCGCGCTCGCGTGAGACGGCGGGCCCTGCCCGCGCTCCTCTTCGCCGGCATCGGCAT
The DNA here is from genome assembly GCA_035602095.1 of Thermoanaerobaculia bacterium. Taxonomy (GTDB): domain Bacteria; phylum Acidobacteriota; class Thermoanaerobaculia; order UBA5066; family Gp7-AA6; genus JALYUA01. The sequence continues at coordinate 7,119 of DATNMZ010000463.1, read as the reverse complement.
CGCCGCCGCCGCCGGGTGCTTCGCCCGCAAGTATCGGGACAACCCGCGCCTCGCCACCGTCGCCGGCGATCCCGTCGTGCAGATCGCGGCGGCGGAGACGCTTCCGAGCGTCGACCGGGCGACCATGGTGCCGCTCTCCCGGCACACCCGGCGGCCCGATGAAGACGACCGCGTGCTCGGAGTCGCGCTCGCGTCCGGCGCGCGCGCGTATCCGGTCGGGCTCCTCGACCGGTTCGAAGTCGTCAACGACGAAGAGCGGGACGCGGCATTCGTCGTCGTCCGCTGCGCCTTGACCGGAGTCGTCGCCGCGTGGGACCGGCGCGTCGCCGGCCGCACTCTGCTGTTCGAAAGCACCGGGGCGCTCTGGCGGGACACGCTCGTCTTCCGGGACCGGGGCACGCGCACCTACTGGTCCGCCGCCACGGGCCGCGCCCTTCTCGGGCCGCTCGCGGGAGAGAGGCTCCGCGGAATTCCCGCCGTCGTGACACGGGGCGATCGATGGGACGAAGTCCATCCCGACTCGCTCTACCTCGACCTGGGAGCCGAGACCTCGTCTCCCGTCCTCATGAAGATCTACGGCCTTTCGCCGATGCAGGGCTACTCCGGCGAGAAAACGTCGGACCGAAGGTACCGGCCCAAGGAAGAGATGCTCGCCGTCGAGGCGGGCGACGAGGCGCTGGCGTTCACGCCGGAGGAGATCGAAAGGCGCGTTGCCGTGGATACGATCCTAGCCGGCGAGTGCCTTCGGATCGAGTGGGATCCGGGCCTCGCCGCGCCCCGCGCCTGGGGGAGCGACGGAACCGAACGCCCGGTGCTCCCGATGTACTGGTTTGCCCTGGACCGCCACTTCGACACGCTCCGGACGCTGGACGATTCCGGAGGAGCCCGCAGAGCGGGAGGCGGCGCTCCGCCCAGGCAGCGTTAGGCCATCGAGCCGCCCCGGCGCCGGGGCGAGTCTTCCCCGCATTGTCCTAAGCGAAGCGCTCTTTCGGCCGCCTGTTCGCGGAGCGAACGCCGCGGCCGAAAGCCGGAAGCGCTCCCGGAGGAGACCCTTGAAATCGGCGCACGCCACACCGGTGACTGACCGCTCTGCATCTGCGCTGATTTCGCGAAGGCGCGACTGCCACGTCCCCTTCGAGTACCGGCCGTCGCGCTGTGTCACAGCAGCCTGTGCGCACGGCGCCGGCGTCTCGTTAGATGCCTCCCCGCTCCAGCCTTGGCAACTGTTTCGATAAACAAGTATCGGTACCACTTAGCGGAGTGGGTCGCGCCACGCCGCGGGCGGGTCGATGCCGGCCGCTTCGTCCGCCGCCCGGGTCGTTTCGTCCAGGGCCTCCGCGATGCGCCGCTGCGCTTCTTCGGGCGCGGTCTCGCGCGGAATCGGAAAGGGCTCCCCGTAGGCCACGACGTTCCTCGAAAAGGGAAGCGGAAGGAGGTAGCGGTCCCAGGAGCGGAGAAAACGGGGCCGCGCGCTGGAGAAGCTGATCGGAAGGATCCAGGCTCCCGTCAGCCGGGCGAGCTCGACCACGCCCGCCTGCACCACCCGGGCCGGCCCGCGAGGGCCGTCCACCGTCAGCGCCGCGTGCCGGCCGGACCGGATGGCCCGCACCATCTCGCGCAGCGCGGGGCCTCCTCCGCGCGAGCTCGAGCCCCGGGCGGCCCGGTAACCGTTTCGCTCGAGCCACAGCGCGATGATCTCGCCGTCTTTCGACTGCGACGCCATGGTCACGATCCCTTCTCCCCGGTGGACCTGGATCGACAGAAACATCCGGCCGTGCCAGAGGGCGAAGAGGATCGGCACGCCGCGGTCGCGCAACTCCCCGTAGCGCTCGCGGTGCAGAAACCGGACCCGGAGCGTGGCGCGATAGACGGAGAGGAGCCCGCCGAGAAGGCGCGACAGCGTCTGTGCGACGGCGCCATTCGAAACCGCGGTTCTCCTCCTCGGATCCGGAAGGGACCGTTCTCGGCGGGGACGGCCGCCCCTCGTCAAGACTTCGCGGCCGCCGGGCTTCCGGAAAACCGCGCGGTCACTTTCTCGTAGACCCGGGGGATCACGTCGGGCACCGTCTTGACGCCCTTCGTGAATACGGCGAGGACGAAATCGGCGCCGTTGGGGAGGAGCACGCGCGCGACGAGATGATGCACGTCGTACGCGTCGCCGGACTTCGCCCACATCTTCGTCCCGGCCGGCAAGCGGCGCCCCGCGAGCCGCGCGTCTTCGAGCTCCAGGTCTTCGTAGGGCTTTTCGGCGGCGACGTCGCGCGAGAGGAGACTGAGCATCTCCGCGGTGCCCGCGGCCCCCGCGATCTCGCCCCGGACGATTTCGCCGAAGAGCCGCGCCACTTCGTTCGGGGTCATCCGGTTGCGGTTCCGGCCGCCCTCCCGGAAGGCCTGCTCGCGGCCGTAGGCGTCCTCGCAGAAGGTCTTCTGGTTGGCGTTCAAGTCGCGGTATCCGCGCTTCTCGAAGAACCGGTTCACCGCGTTGCGCTTCTCCTTCCAGCTCTCCCACTCGGCGCCGGTGAGCTCGGGCCCCGACGTTGTCCGGGTCAGGGAGTCGACGACGAAGCCCGTCGCGTCGTTGGACGACACCGTGATCATGTCTTTGACGGCGCGCGCGAGCTCGGGCGTGTCCGCGAGAGCCCCGGACTGTTTTTGCGCCTCGTAGTACGCGAGGTAGAACGCCTTGATCACCGACGCCGGGTAGTAGGAGACGTCGCCCCGGTAGGAGGCCGGTGGCACGCGGCCCCGGGCCGCGAGGTCGACCACGGCGATCGACAGGCCCTCGTCCTGGAGGCCCTTTCCCGCGAATTCGCCGACGACGTCCCGGGCAACGGACGCGAGCCACGCGTCGAGCTCCGGACTTGCGGGAAGCGCCGCCGGGCGCGCGGGAAGCGGTCCGGCGAAGAGGGCCGCGGCGAAGAGGAGTGCCGCCGGCCGGCGGTTCAGGGCCGCGACCCCGCGGACTCCGTCGAGAGCGGCGGACCGGCGCCTTTGGAATCCGGCGCCGGCGACGCGAGGCGGAGGCGCCGGCGGGCGAGGGCGATCCGGGCCGCAAGCGCGCCGACGACGGCGAAGGGAGCGCAGACCATCAGCAGGATCGAGTAGTAGAAACCGCTCGGAAGGGAGGCCGTGCCCCCCGCATAGTCGGTGTCCGACTTCGCGTCCTTGCACAGCGGGCACGCGCCCGCGGCGGCGGGAAGGAGCGAGGCCGCGACCGCGACCGCGACGAGCACGAGGACGACCCGAGCGAAGGGTTTCATCGGCAAAAATCCTACCGGATCGCGCCCGGCGGGTAAAGCCGGTAGAGCATCCAGTAGACGACGACCCCGGTCACGGAAACGTAGAGCCAGAGGGGAAACGTCCAGCGCGCGATGCGGCGGTGCCGGTCGTCCCGGCGGCGCAGCCCGAGATAGAGCGTCCGCAGAACGAGGGGCACGATGACCACTGCCAGCGTGGTGTGGGAGATCAAGATCGCGAAATAGACCGTCCGGATGGGCCCCTGGCCGGTGAAACGCACGGAGCCGACACGGGCGTGGTACGCGAGGTAGGAGACGAGAAACACGGTCGACGTCGAGGCGGCCGTCACCATCCAGGCTCGATGCGTCTCGATCCGTCCGGAGCGCACGGCCGCGAACCCCAGCAGCAGGAAGAGGGCGCTCGCCCCGTTCAAGGTGGCATTCAGGGCGGGAACGTCCGTCCACGCGAAGCTCACGGGCGCCCCGGGCGGGCTCCGGCGGAGACCGCGAGCGGATCGATCCGGGGCGCGGGGACCTCGCTCAGGCGTTCGGGCTCAAAAGAGGTAGATGATCGTGAAGAGCACGATCCACACGAGATCGACGAAGTGCCAGTAGAGGCCGATCGTCTCGATCCCCAGGTGGCTCGCCTGGGTGTACTTGCCGAGAAGCGCCTTACCCGTGACGAAAGCCATGCAGATCACTCCGCAGAGGACGTGGAAGCCGTGAAAGCCGGTCGTCGTGAAGAAGATCGACCCGAACAGGCTCACGTGCGGATTGAAGCCTTCATGGAGCAGCTTCCAGTACTCGATCGCCTGGATCGAGAGAAAAAACGCGCCGCCGAGCACGGTCAAGCAGAGGAACAGCTTCGTCTTTCGCAGGTCCCCGCGCTGCACGGCCGCGAGGGCCTGCACCATGGTGACGGAGGAGCAGATCAAGATGAACGTGTTGAAGGCCGTCAGGGGGATGTTCAGAACGGTGCCGGGAACGGGCCAGAGCGGCGTCGCGAAGCGCAGAACGATGTAGGACCCGATCAGGCCGGTGAAGAACATGACCTCCGAGCAGAGGAAGACCCACATTCCCATCTTGTCGTGCGGGATGCCGGTGGTCGTGTACTCCTCTTCGGGGCCGGGGCCGGGGCCGTGCCCGTCGAGGGCCGGGAGCGCGACAGCGTGTTCCATGGTCTTCTTCGTCTCCCCCTCGTTTCCCGTTTACCGTTTACCGTTTCCCAAGTCCCGTCTTCAAGGCCGCGGCAGGAAATGCTCGGCCATTCCGACGGAGACCAGGATCGCTCCGAGTATCAGCGTGGAAGCGAAAATGATTCCGAGGGTCCGGCGCTCGAACTTGAGATGCATGAAGTACAGGGCGACGAGGACCGCCTTGATGCCCGCGAGCAGGACCAGCCCGCTGATCAGGAACGCCTTCGGCGGCTTCAGGACCGTCGAATACGCGACCTCGAAAGCCGTGAATCCGGCGAGCCACCAGAAGATCGCCATGTAGTTGGGACGCTTGTGCAGATGGCCCGGCTCGCCTTCCTGCTCGTCTGGCTTCATCCGTCCCTCCTCACGGGCGCGGCGCCCGCGACAGGATAAAGAGAATCGACCCGAAGAACAGAACGCCCGCGATGGCGATCAAGAGCAGCAGGGTGCGGACCCTGTGGAGCGAACCGGCCATCGCGTTCACCGGTCGAAGACCATGAGACCCAGGAGAATCGGAAGGTAGAGGATCGAGACCAGAAAGAGAGTCCGCGCCGCCCCCCGGCTCTTCGTGAGCGCGAACCGGACCGAGCAGCCGAGGAAAGCGAGTCCGAGGGCGAGAGCGCTCCAGAGGTAGCCGCGGCCGGAGGAGCAGAGCGCCCCGGCAAACAGCGTGGCCGGGAGGAGCGCGGCGGAGTAGAGCACCATCTGGCGGCCCGTCGAGGACCCGTCCCGATCCGTGACCGTGAGCATCGGGAACCCGCCCCGGGCATAGTCGTCCCGGTACATCCATCCGATGGCGAGAAAATGCGGGAGCTGCCAGAGGAAAAGGACGGCGAAAAGCGCCCACCCTCCGGCGTCGAGCGTCCCGCGGCTCGCCGCCCAGCCCATCATCGGTGGCAGCGCGCCCGGGACGGCGCCGACGACCGTGCAGAGCGAGGAACGGCGTTTCATCGGCGTATACGCGAGGACGTAGATCCCGAGGGCGGCGAGACCGAGCGCGGCGGAGAGCGGATTGGCCGCCGCGAGAAGCACCGCTCCGAATCCGCACAGGACGAGCCCGAAGGTGCGCGCGTCCGCGGGAGCGATCCGGCCCGCCGGGACGGGGCGGTTCCGGGTCCGATCCATGAGCGCGTCTGTGTCCGCCTCCCGGTACTGGTTCAACGCGGAGGCGCCTCCGGAGAGCAGAGCGGTTCCCAGAACGAGCGCGAAGAACACGGCCGCGTCGAAGTGTCCGGGACCGACGGCGTACCCGACCGCCGCGGTCAGAACCACGAGAAACGTGATCCGCGGCTTGGCGAGCTCGACGAAGTCGTTTACGCGAGCCGCGGCGGGAGCGATCACCGCTGCCCGGACTATTTCCACGCGATGGCCTCCCTTCCGGCGGAGGCGGCCGCGCCGGCCTCTGCCTGCCGGCGGCCGGGGCGCCCGAGCGGAATCCGGAGAGACCCGACGGTGAAGGCGAGCGCCGTCCCGAGAAGGAGGGCCCCCGTGGCTACGTGGGCGGTCGTGATCGGCACCGCCTTCCTCGACAGGACGGTCGCGGCTCCGAGAGCGATCTGTACCAGGACCAGGCCGGCGAGAGCGGCTCCGGTCCTCGCCAGCCCGGACCGCCGAGAACGCAGAGCGGACGCAAGGCAAGCGGCGACGCAGCCGGCGACGACGAGCGCCCAGACCCGGTGCGCGAAGTGGATCCCGACCGCGAAGGAAGAGATGGGAGGGACCAGCCGTCCGAGCGCGAGCGGGAAGTCGGGGATCGCGAGACCGGCCCGGTCGTGCCGCATCACGGCTCCGATCAGAAGCTGCGCGAAGATCGCCGCGACCGTGACGGCTCCCACCTGCGAGACGGAGACGCCGCCGGGAAAGCGGCCGTCCCGCCATCGGGGCGAAGTCACCACGGCGAGAGCGACGACGATGCAGAAGAACGTCTGGGCCAGGCAGGCATGAGCGACGGAGATCGCCGTCGGGAGCAGGAAGATCACGGTCAAGCCTCCGAGCACGCCCTGCGCGAGGACCGCCGCCAGGGCGGCCCAGCCGAGCCGGCGCACCCAGGCGCGCGGCTCGCGGCGGGCGAGCCAGATCGCCAGGACGACGGTCAAGAGCCCGACCGCGGTCGCCACCATGCGGTGCCCGTGCTCGTAGAAGACTCCGCCGACCATGGGGGGCATCAGGCGGCCATAGGAGAGCGGCCAGTCGGGAACGGAGAGGCCCGATTCCGTCGACGTGACGAGGCCGCCGGCGACGATGAGAACGAGCGTCGCGCACGCCGTGCCGACGGCGAACCGGTGCAGGCCCATGTTTTCCCGGGGGCCGGGAGACGGGAAACGGGAAACGGGAAACGACACGGGAGGGACCTAGTGCGCGCCGGCGCGGGCGGCACCCGCCGGCGGCTCGTTCTGCGGCCAGTGGTCGTCGGCCCGCTCGGGCGCCGAATACTCGTAGGGCCCGCGATACACCGTCGGAATGGCGCCGAAGTTTTCGTGCGGAGGCGGCGAAGGCGTCTGCCACTCGAGCGTGTTCGAGCGCCACGGATTGGGACCCGCCAGCCTGCCGCGCCGCATGGAGAGAAAGAAATTGACGACCAGGATGAGCTGCGCGGCCCCGAGGACGAAGAGCGACACCGTCATGAACTGATTCATCGGCTGCAGGTCCTTCAAGTGGCTGTACTCGAGATAGCTGTAGATGCGGCG
>DATNMZ010000462.1:0-2659 GCA_035602095.1 Thermoanaerobaculia bacterium | reverse complement strand
AATGAAGACCACCGTTCCCGAGCTCTACAAGCCCGCGGAAGCTTGTCGGGTCGCCGAGGTGGCGCCGTACGTCCTCCGCTACTGGGAGACGGAGTTTCCGGCGCTCTCCGAAGGCAAGGAGAAGGGCGCGGCGCGCCTCTACACCGGCCGCGACGTCCGCATCATCGGCCGCATCCGCGAGCTCCTGTACGACGAGGGCTTCACGGTCGCCGGCGCGAAGAAACGGCTGGAAGCCGAGATCTCGGAAGGGCGCTTCGACGAAGACTGGGAGCCCGCGCCCTCCGTGGCGGAGCAGAAGAAATCCGCGAAGACCGCGGCGCCGCTCGACGAGTCCACGCTGCCGGCCTTTCTCCTGGACGCGCCCCCGATGAAGCCCGCGCCGCCGCCGCCGCCCGTGTCGGCGTCGAAGAGGGCTGGCCCGACCGGCGAATTCTCCGACCGCAAGCGCGTCTTGAAGGAGTTGAAGGAGATCGCGAAGCTCCTCGACCGGAGCTACCCGGCTCGCTGAGCACGCGACGCGCTCGACGAGACTCCGGCGTCGTTTGACTCCGCCTGGGAACCCTGCTCAAATGCAGCCCTTCCGGTCGGGACGTGGCGCAGTCTGGTAGCGTACCTGAATGGGGTTCAGGGGGTCCCGGGTTCGAATCCCGGCGTCCCGACCAAACAAATCCGCGCAAAACCTCAACTGCTCAAAGCGATACGTCGCTATTTCCGAGGAAATTCGCAGTGTGCCGACTGGGCGGAAAACCGGCCGTTTGAGGATTCTTGAGGATTTGCGAGGGTTTTCATTCGGACACAACCTCGGACACGTGGATGAGAGGTCCTGGCGGCGTGAGGGAAATAGAATCCCCTCACATTGCCCCTGTCACCGGGCTCCCGTCTCGGCCCCTACGAGATCGTTGCGCCGATCGGCGCGGGCGGGATGGGAGAGGTGTACCGGGCACGGGACCCGCGCCTCGGGCGAGAGGTCGCGATTAAGGTACTGCCGGAATCGCTCGCAAACGATCCCGTTGCCCTAGCCCGCTTCGAACGAGAGGCGCTTGCCGTTGCGGCCCTGTCCCATCCGAACATCCTTGCCATCCACGACTTCGGAACTCAGGGCGGCGTGGCTTACGCCGTCATGGAGCTACTGGAAGGCGAGACGCTGCGCATGAAGCTCGATGCCGGACCGATTCGCCAGAAGCAGGCCGTGGACTTCGCGTTGCAGATTGCGAAGGGCCTCTCTGCCGCTCACGAAAAGGGCGTCGTCCACCGGGACTTGAAGCCCGAGAACCTTTTCGTCGGCCGGGACGGCCACGTGAAGATCCTCGATTTCGGCCTGGCGAAGAAGGTCGACGCCGTTGCGCCGAGCAAGGAGACGAGCGCGCCGACGGTCTCCGGTCACACGGAACCGGGGACGGTGATGGGAACCGTGGGCTACATGTCTCCCGAACAGGTCCGAGGACTTCCCGTCGATCACCGCTCGGACATCTTCTCGTTTGGCGCGATCCTCTACGAGCTGCTCTCGGGCAAGAAGGCGTTCAAGAAGGACACGGCGAGCGACACGGTAGCCGCGATCCTGAAGGAGGAGCCGCCCGAGCTGTCGGAGTCGGGGCGGAGCATCTCGCCCGCGCTCGACCACATCGTCAAGCACTGCTTGGAAAAGGACCGGGATAATCGGTTCCAGTCGGCGCGGGACATCGCGTTCGCCCTCGGTGAGGCGTCGAGCGGGTCCGCGGCGGCACCGGCCACGCCGGCGGCGCAACCCCCGCGGTCGCGCGCTTTCCGCCCTCCCCTGTGGGCCGCGGGCGTCGTCGCGCTGGTCACGCTCGCTGCTGCGGTGCTCTGGCTGCGCCCGAGAGCAGGACCGATTGACTCTCTGGCCGTGCTGCCGTTCGTCAACGCGGGAGGTGATCCCAATGCGGAGTACTTGAGCGACGGGATCACCGAGAGCCTGATCGACAGCGTGTCTCAGATTCCGGGGATCAAGGTGGTTTCCCGAGCGTCGGCCTTTCATTACAAGGGGAAAGACGTGGGCGCGAGGGCCGTCGGGAAGGAGCTTGGCGTTCGGGCGGTGCTGACAGGGCGCATCGTCCAACGAGGGGACGCTCTCTCGATCAGCGCGGAGTTGGTTGACGCCCGCGATGATACGCACCTTTGGGGGGAGCACTACAACCGGAGACTCTCGGACATCCTCGCCGTGCAGGAGGAGATTGCCAGGGACATCTCCGGGAAGCTTCGGCTGCGCTTGACCGGGGAGGAGAAGAAGCGGCTGACCAAGCGTTACACCGAAAATGCGGAAGCCTACGGCTTGTATCTCAAGGGCCGCTACCACTGGAACAAGAGGACCGGGGAGGACATCCAGAAGGGCATCGGGTACTTCCAGCAGGCGATCGAAAAAGACCCGACGTACGCGCTGGCCTATGCGGGCCTGGCGGACAGCTACGTCGTTCTTTTCGCGTATGCCGGGCTTCCCTCGAGCGAGACTTTTCCGAAGGCGAAGGCCGCCGCCTTGAAGGCGCTCGAGATGGACGATTCCTTGGCGCAGGCGCACGCGGCCCTGGCTTCTGTGCATGAAAACTTTAACTGGGACTTCTCAGCCGCGGAGACGGAATACCGGCGCGCGATCGAGCTTGACCCAAAGTATCCGACAACGCATCACTGGTACAGCTTGTACCTG
>DATNMZ010000461.1:0-4708 GCA_035602095.1 Thermoanaerobaculia bacterium | reverse complement strand
CAGCGTCATCCTGCCAGGTCCGAACGCATCCTCCTTCGCGGACCAGGACTTCCAATCCTTCGTCGGAATCGGCCGCGCCCGCCAGAACATCGGGAAGTCGTTCGTGAGCTTTCTCGCGGCGGATCGGGAGGTCCGGGGCGGCGGATACAACCGCGTGTACGGCCCGGATTTCCAGTGGCGCCCAAACGACCACGAAACGGTCACCGGCCAGTTTCTCTTGAGCAATACGCGCACACCGGACCGCCCCGACCTGGCGGCGGAATGGGACGGACGAAAGCTCGATTCGCACGGGGCCGACGTCTGGTACCAGCACACCGATCCCCGCTGGGATTGGTTCACCGAGTACCAGGACTTCGGCGACGGCTTCCGCGCGGACGACGGCTTCGTTCCCCAGGTCGGCTATCGGAGAAACTATTTCGAGGGCGGACGGACGTTTCGCCCGACGGGCCTGATCTCGCGGCTCCGGACCTTTCTCCAGGGCGAATACTCGGCCGACACCGGCCACAACCTGATCTTCCGAGACGTGTCGGGCGGGGTGGGAATGGACGGCCGGTGGAACTCCTTCGTGCGCCTGCGCTACGCCGTGGACAAGGTGCGCAGCGGCAACCGGAACCTCGCGCGCCGGCAGCTCCTTTACACCATTCAATTCAGCCCGTCGGGCGCGATCTCCCAGATCAGCCTCTCCGGCTCCGCGGGCGAGCAGGTCGACTTCGCGAACTCCCGTGCCGGCACCGGAGCGGACGTGAGTCTCTCGGCGACGGTCCGGCCGACCGATCACCTGGAGCTCATCGCCAACGGCGCCCTGCGGTGGCTGGACGTCTCCCCGGAAACGGGAGGCGGGCGCCAGCGGCTCTTCACGGCGGAAATCGCCCGCCTGAAGGCCACCTATACCTTCACGGCGCGCGCGTTTGTCCGCGCCATCGCGCAGTACGTCCGGACCACGCGCGATCCCTCCCTCTACAACTTACCCGTCGACGAGCGAGAGGGATCGCTCACGGGCTCCGTCCTGCTCGCGTACAAGCTCAACTGGCAGTCGGTCCTGTTCGTCGGCTACGGCGACAACCGGACGCTCACCGAGACCAACACTTTCGAGAGGCAGAACCGGCAGTTCTTTCTGAAGGTCTCCTATGCCTTTCAGAGGTAGTTGTCAGTTGTCAGTTGTCAGTTATCGGTTTTGTTTCCCCTGACACCTGCCACCTGACACCTGACACCTACTTCGGTAACATCCCCGGCTCGAGAGGACAAACGATGAACTCCCGCAGAGCTTCGCTCGCCGCCCTGCTCTTTCTGTCGCCGCTCTTTCTCGCCGGTCTCGACGGATCCGCCGCGGGAATCCGCTGGGCGGTCCCGGCGGCGTGGACGGTGGAACCGCCGCGGCCGATGCGCATTGCGACCTACACCGTGCCGGCGGCGAAGAGCGCGGAGCCGGGCGAGTGCGCCGTCTTTTACTTCGGCCGCGGCCAGGGCGGGTCGCCCGAGGAGAACATCTCTCGCTGGGGTGCTCAGTTCGAAGGGGCCCCGGAGCCCGCCACGTCGGTCGAGACGATCAACGGGCTTCGCGTGCACCTCGCGCGGACCTCCGGGACCTACCTCTCCCCGGGAGGCCCGAGGATGCAATCTCAGGGGAAGAAGCCGGGCTACCGGCTGCTGGGAGCGATCGTCGAAGCGCCCGAAGGTCTCGTTTTTCTAAAGTGCACAGGACCGGCTGCGACGCTCTCGGCGGCCGAACGGGACTTTCAGAACCTGCTTCGCTCGATGAAGAAGGCGGCCGTCACGAAGGTGTGAGGCGCGCGCGCGGTCCGTCCCCGCCGGCCAGCTCCTCGGCGAGCGCTCGGATCGTGGCCGGGGCGCAGCCCTCCGCCTTGTTGTTCACGAGGACGTAGACGGGGCGCTCGCCGGCAGCGCGGATGAGCGCGACCGTCTGCCGGCGCATCTCTGGATTCGGATCCACGATCCGGTCGAACGGCACGAACTCTTCGCGCCGGTCCTGATACCGGGTACCGGGGCGCAGCAGGAGGCGGATCACGGTAAACGGCGCCTGCGCGACCGGGACCCGCTCCGCCTGCGCGGCCGGCATCGGCATGTCGCTCGCCGCGTTGTAGACGTGCGCGACCCCGTGCCGCCCGAGCACGCGCGCGTACTCTTCAGTCAGCAGCGCGGGATCCCGCAGCTCGATCGCGTAGGAGAACGCGCGGGGGAGCTCGCCCAGGAACCGGTCCAGCCGTCGCGCAAACTCGCAGGGCTCGTCGCGGCCCTCGGGCGGAGCGGGAGGAAACTGGAGGAGGAAAGGCCCCGCGTGGCCGGAGAAGGCGTCGCGAAAAGGCGCGAGCATCTCCTCTTCGAAGCGCGCCGGGTTCAAGAAGTCGGGGTTCGCGCGGCGAGCGCCTCCCCGGGGTCCGGACAGCGCCGCGCCGGTGACGGATTCGGGGGCCTTCGCGCAGCAGGGGAATCCCGGCGGAAGCTGTTGCGCGTATCGCGAAAGATCCTCGCGCGGGATCGGCGCGTAGAAGCCCCGATCGATCCCTACCGTCGTCAAGAGCGGATGGCGCGCGTACTCGAGGAGACCGTCCCGGGCGAGCGAAGCAGCGGAGGCTTTTCGCGAGAACACGAGCCCCTCCCAGCCGGGAAAGCTCCAGGAGCTCGTTCCGAAGCGGACGTGGCGCGGAATCCGGGCGGCGATCGCCGCCGCCTCCGCGTGCTCTCGCTCGAGCCGCTCCGCAAAAGCGCCCGCACTCCGACGCGCGGCAGGCAGCTCCGCGAAGAGAGGGATTTGTGCGGGAGAGCCGCCGGGGTCGCGGGAATCCATGCGGAGACTCGATTCTGACACGTTAGAATTCGATCGATCCCTGTCATCGGAGGAAGCATGCCCGGCTGCCGCAAGGCCTTGCGCATCGCCCTCGCCGTTGCTGCTTTTCTCGTTACCCTGGGCTTGAAGGCGCAAAGCGAGGAGCGCCGCCCCGACCGAAAGGCTCTCATGGACAGAGTGGCAAAGCTCGAGACCGAGCTCACGGCCCGGTACGGCGCCGGCCAGCGGGAGCGGCTCGCGAGAGGGCTCCGTCAGGTTTCCGAGTTCTGGCGGCCGGAGGACGGCGGTCCGGAGGCCTTCGATTCGTTCGTCCGGTCGAATTTCGCCGGAGACGCGGCGACGCTCGACGCGTTGTTCTCCCGGCTCGAGTTCGCGATGGAGTCCCTCGACGGGCACATGCTCGAGATCAACCGGGATTTCCGCCGCCAGTCCGACCTCGACCTCGGCGAGATCCTTCCCTTCGACGAGGCCCTGGCGGGATACGACCCGTCCGCCCACGTCAGCGACGACTTCTTCGCCAACAAGCTCGCCTTCACGGTGCTGCTGAACTTCCCGCTCACGACACTCGAGGAGCGTCTGGCGGGGGGAAAGTCCTGGACCCGACGCCAGTGGGCCGAGGCGCGCCTCGCTCAGCGCTTCGGAAAGCGCATCCCGGCTGAAGTGAATCTCGCGATCGGGCAGGCCGCTTCCGATGCGGCGCGATACATCGCCGAGTACAACGTCTGGATGCACCACGTTGTCGACGAAAACGGCGCGCGACTGTTTCCAGCGGGCATGCGGCTCCTCTCCCACTGGAATCTGCGGGACGAGATCAAGTCCGACTACGACGACGCGAAGACCGGGCTCGCCAAGCAACGGACGATTCAAAAGGTCATGGAGCGGATCGTCACCCAGACGATCCCGCAGGCCGTCGTGGACAACCCGGGCGTGGACTGGAACCCGGTCACCAACGAGATCCGCCCTTCCCCCGTGAAGGACTCGGACCGGCCTCCGCCTGCGGGGCGCAGCGCCGCGTCGGGCCCCGAGCCGGACACCCGATATGCGCGGCTTCTGGGAGTGTTCCAGGCCACGCGGCGGGCGGACCCCTACTCGCCGACCGCCCCGACGCTCATCGCGCGGCGCTTCGACGAGGACCGCGAGATCCCCGAGGCGCGCTTCCGCAAGATGCTCGAGGACGTCCTCGGTTCTCCTCTCGTCCCGCGCGTCGCGAAGCTCATCTCCAGCCGCCTGGGCCGCCCTCTCGAGCCTTTCGACGTCTGGTATTCGGGCTTCCGGTCTCGCGGCCCGTACCCGGAGGCGCAGCTCGACGAGATCGTCCGGAAGCGGTACCCGACTGCCGAGGACTACAAGAAGGACATTCCGAATCTTCTCGCGCGCCTGGGTTTCTCGCGCGAGAAGGCGGAGTGGCTCGCGTCCCACATCGCCGTCGATCCCGCGCGCGGGTCGGGACACGCGCTCGGAGCGGCGCGCCGCGGCGACTCGGCTCACCTGCGCACCCGGGTCGAGAAGAGCGGGATGAACTACAAGGCGTTCAACATCGCCGTTCACGAGATGGGGCATACGGTCGAGCAGACCTTCTCCTTGAACTCCATCGACCACACTCTCCTCCAGGGCGTTCCGAACACCGCATTCACCGAGGCGCTTGCGTTCGTCTTCCAGGCGCACGACCTCGAGCTTCTCGGGCTCGCCCAGGCGGACGCGAAGAGCCGCGCCCTGAAGACGCTGAACGACTTCTGGGCGACGTACGAGATCGCCGGGGTCGCGCTCGTGGACATGGACGTCTGGCACTGGATGTACGCCCATCCCCGAGCGACCCCGATGGAACTCAAGGCGGCGACCCTCGAAATCGCGCGCGGCGTGTGGAACCGCTTCTACGCCCCCGTTTTCGGACAGCGCGACGTC
>DATNMZ010000460.1:0-5374 GCA_035602095.1 Thermoanaerobaculia bacterium | reverse complement strand
AGGCTGCGGACCACTCGATAGCCCGGCAACTCCATTGCTGTCGTGATGAACGCCCGGTTGAGCATTTACGCCCCCAAGTTGTCAGTTGTCAGTAAACAGTTCTCAGTTCGATCGCAAACCGTATCCGATTCCGGCTCTTCGCGTTATAACTGACGTCTAATAACTGATAACTGACAACTGATAACCAGGACGTCATGATTCGCCACCGGAGATCTCGGCCGCTCCTCCTTCTCCTTCTGTTGATCCCGGGCTGCGCTTCCGTCACCGCAGAGCACGCGAAACGGGTCGCCGCCGCGGGAGCGGCCTGGGGCCGCGCGACGGACGCTCTTCTCCTCTCCGCGGAAGAGATCTCGATCGACGCCGATTCGGCCCGGGTCCTCTCCGAGGGCCAGGGCCTTGCGCCGGACGCGCGGCGCCGGGTCTTCGAAAAGCACGCTGGAGTCGCCCAGGACGTCGCCGACTTCGAGCGCCTGCGCCGCCACGCGCGGCTGCTCACGCGCTACTTCAACCGCCTGGGCGATCTGTCGGACCCGGCCGTGGATCGAGCCGCGGACAAGGCGGCCAGCCGCGCCGCCGGTGCCGCCGCCGAGCTTGGCCGGGAGCTCTCCGGCTCGAAGCTGCTGACCTCCTCCGAGCGCGACCTTCTCGGGCGAGCGGCGGCGCTTTCCGTGCGCGGGGTGCGCGAGCACGCGCTCGCCCGCGAGCTCGAAGCCCGGGGCGCCGCAATCGCGCACGAGCTGCTCATCCAGCAGACGCTCCTGGAGGCGGTGCGCCGGCAGGTGCGAGCCGATGCCGCTTCGGCTCACGAGCTCGGGATGCAGCGGGACGTCGCGCGGCCCTACTGGGAGAACGCCGTCACGGACTCGCCGGGCTGGATCGCGCTGCGGCGCCGTTACACGCTGCCGCACGCGGTCTCGGATGCGCTCGCCGACGCGGGGGACACCGCCAGCCGGCTGCGGGCCGCGTGGGCGGCGCTCGCGGAAGGACGGCTCGACAGGGCGGCCTGGTCGGCCCTGCTCGCGGACGCGGAGACGCTCGCCTCCGTCGCGTCGGCGGTCCGGGACGTGCGCCGATGACGACGCCTCCCGACCTCCTGGACACCCTCCGCCAGAAGGTCCGCGCGCCGATCGAGCGGCACGCGGACGAGATCCTCGACGCGTTCGGCGACGACAACGAAGGCCTCGCCGCCTTTCAGCTGGCCCGGGCCGATCTCGACGCGCTCATCGCGCGGCTCGAGCACGGACAGCTCCGGAATCTCGCGGCCTTACTCGAATCCCATCGCGAAGACCTGGACGCCGGGATCCGGGACATGTCGGACAGCCTGCGCCACGCCCGGAGCCTGACGCGCTCGGCCGAGCTGTTTGCGTCGGTGGTCGGGGTGCTCGCGCGCATCGTAGCGCTTGCGTAGTTGTCAGTTGTCAGTTTTCAGTTATCAGTTCTGAGCGCCGCTTGACGTCTCGATGGCGCGATCAGTCGTAGAGGCGGAGGTTGTCTTCGCCCGCGGGCGGCCGCAAGGGCCGCCCCTACGGAACCCGTGTTTTCTGGAAACTGACAACTGACTACTGACTACTGATAACTTCCCCGGCCATGACCCTGGCGGTCGGCATTCGAGGCCTCGGCCGCATCGGCCGCAATCTTTTCCGGATCCTCTCCGCCCGGGAAGACGTCCGGATCGCCGCCGTCAGCGAGATCGCCGACCCCGCCGCGCTCGAATACCTGTTGCGGTTCGACACGGTCCTCGGCCGTTTTCCCGACGAGGTCTCGATCCGCGAGGGCAACATCTACGTCGCTGGCCGGCAGATCCCGCTTGTGTCGGAAGCGGAGGGCCGCCAGACCCCGTGGGGCGACCTCGGCGTGCACACGCTCCTCGAAGCGACGTCGCGGCCCCGCACGCACAAGGAGCTTTCCAGGCACCTCCAGGCGGGAGCGCGCCGCGTCGTCTCGCTCGCCCCGCCGGAGCCGTCGGATCCTCCGGACGCCGTCGCCGTGATGGGCGTCAATGACGACAAGCTCTCGAGCGCGCACCGCATCGTGTCGAACGCCTCTTCCACGGTCCACTGCGTGGCCCCGATCGCGAAGATCCTAGGGGACGCGTTCGGAATCCGGCGCGCCATGTTCACGACGGTACACTCCTACACGAGCCAGCACCGGCTCGCCGACGTGCCCGCCGAGGACAAGCGCCGCGGGCGGGCGGCGGCCGAGAACATCATTCCGCAGGCATCGCGATCGCCCGCGATGCTCATCGAGCTTCTCCCCGCGCTCGCCGGAAAGATCACCGGATCCGCCATGAACGTCCCGGTTCGGAATGGCTCGCTGGTCGACCTCGTCTGCTGGCATGAAAGAAAGGTCTCCGTGACGGCGATCAACGAGGTGGTCCGGACCGCCGCGGCCACGCGCCGCTGGAAGCCGTACCTTCGCTGGGAAAACGAGCCGATCGTCTCGAGCGACGTGGCGCAGAGCCCGTTCTCCTCCGTGTTCGACTCCCTCGCGACGATGACGATGAAGGACGGCGTCTCGAAGACCGTGTCGTGGTTCGACTCCGGATTCGGCTACGCGCACCGTGCCGTCGATCTCCTCGCCCGGTTCGCTCAGCTCGACGCCGGAGAGGCGGCGCGATGATCCGGGTCGGGATCAACGGCTTCGGGCGCATCGGCCGCTCTGTATTCCGGATCCTCTCGGACCGGCAGGACATCGCCGTGGTCGCGATCAACGATCTCTACGACAACGACCAGCTCGCCTACCTCTTGAAGTACGACACCGTCATGCGAGTCTTCCAGAAGGAGGTCTCCGCCGACGCGGATTCGATCACCGTGGACGGACGGCGAACGCGCATGACCGAAGAGCGAGACCCCGCGAAGTTGCCCTGGGGGGAGCTCCAGGTGGATGTCGTCGTGGAGGCGACCGGCGTTCTGGTCTCCCGCGAGAAGCTCGAGCCCCATCTCGCCGCCGGGGCGAAAAGGGTGATCCTGACCGTGCCGCCGAAAGGCGAGATCGACGCCATGATCGTGATGGGAGTCAACGACGAGACGCTGAAGCCGGAGCACCGGCTCGTGTCGAACGCGTCCTGCACGACGAACTGTCTCGCGCCGATCGCCAAGATTCTCGACGAGCGGTTCGGAATCGAGGAGGCGTTCATGACGACCGTGCACGCCTACACAAACGACCAGAGGCTCGCCGACGTGCCGCACAAGGACCTCCGGCGTAGCCGCGCGGCGGCCGAGAACATCATCCCGACGACGACCGGCGCGGCGCGGGCGGTCGGCAAGGTCCTCCCGAGGCTCGCGGGCAAGCTCGACGGCATGGCGATGCGCGTGCCGGTCCCCGACGGGTCCATCGTCGACCTCTCCTGCCGGCTCGCGCGAACTCCTTCCGCCGCCGACGTGAACGCAGCCGTGCGCGAGGCGGCGGAAGGGCCTCTCCGCCGGTTCGTCGAATACAGCGAGGCGCCCCTCGTCTCATCCGACATCATCGGCAACCCGCACTCCTCGATCTTCGACGCGCTTTCGACCGCCGCCGCCGGCGACGGCTGGGTCAAGGCGGTCGCCTGGTACGACAACGAGTGGGGCTACTCGAACCGCGTGGTCGACTTGATCGAGAAGCTCGCCTCGCTCTAAGCGCGGACGCCACGAAAATGCAGGGGCGGCTCGCTCGTCCCCGCCCGGGCGGCCGCAAGGGCCGCCCCTACGGCCCCGGGCCCCTGGCAGCGAATCGCTACTTCTTCACCGCGGACCGCTCCCGGATCGTCTTCACGCGCTCCTGGGCGGACGCCGACCCCCGGACGACCTTTTCGACGTTCACGAGCAGACGCGGATTCATCTCCCGCCGGATCTCCGGGACGATCTCCTCGAGCTTCGCCCAGACGACGAGCATCTCGCCTCCGGACTCCAGGAAGAGGTCCGCATCGAGGATGCCCTGCGCGACGAAAGACGCCGCCATGTCCCAGTACGTCGTCACCATCCGATACGAGGCGTTCTCCGCCGTGCCCGCGCCGAGCGCACGGACATCCGACACGGACTTCGGCGCAAACTTCTGGATGAACCACTCTCGCGCCGCGCGCATCCGCTCCTCGCGCCTCAGCGCGTAGAGCTCGAGGATCAATTGGGCATCGTGGTGTGTCGCGACGGATTTCTTTGCCATGGGCTCTCCTCTGTTCATCTCTCCTCCCGCAGGGCCTGTTCTATCATCGCGCGCCTGTGGAGGAGCTCCGATGCGGCCGACGTCCCGTCTCGCCCCGCTCTTCGCCCTCGCTCTTACGGCGTCCCGCTGCGGGACGGCTCCCCCGCTTTCCGCGCCCCCGCCTTCTCCCCCGCCGGTTCGCGCGACCGCGGAAGTGAACGCGATCGCCGAGTCTTACGTGCGGCTCGTGCTCGCTCTCGGCCGGCACGATGCCGATTACGTCGACGCTTACTACGGCCCGCCCGAATGGAAGGCGGAGGCCGAGCGCGCCAACCGCGCGATCGCCGACATCGCCGGGGAGGCGGGCACGCTTCTGGAACGCCTGGCGAAGGCTCCCGAGCCCACGGAGGAGCTTCTCCGGCTGCGGCACCGTTACCTCGTCCGGCAGCTTTCCGCTCTGCGGGCGCGCGCTCAGATGCTCCAGGGCTGGAAGCTCACCTTCGACGAGGAGTCGCTCGCGCTGTACGACGCGGTGGCGCCGACGAATACGGAGGAGCACTTCCGGGCCCTCCGGGGCAAG
This sequence comes from Thermoanaerobaculia bacterium, assembly GCA_035602095.1. Taxonomy (GTDB): domain Bacteria; phylum Acidobacteriota; class Thermoanaerobaculia; order UBA5066; family Gp7-AA6; genus JALYUA01. Next base: position 678 of record DATNMZ010000460.1, on the reverse strand, counting down.
CTCGCGGCGCTCCTGCCCGGAGCCGGCCCCCTGGGCGGCCGGTACGAGGCCTTCCGGGCGGGGTTCGTCATCCCCGCCGACAAGCTCGACGCCGTCTTTTCCGCCGCGATCGAGGCCGCCCGCGCGCGCACGAAGGCGCACATCGCTCTGCCCGCGGGAGAGCGCTTCCGCGTCGAGAAGGTGACCGGCAAATCCTGGAGCGGCTACAACTGGTACCAGGGCGGCTTCCAGAGCCTCATCCAGGTCAATACAGACCTGCCGATCTTCATCGACCGGGCCGTCGACCTCGCCTGTCACGAGGGATACCCGGGGCACCACGTGTACAACGTCCTTCTCGAAAAGAACCTCGTGCGCGACCGCGGCTGGATCGAGTTCACCGTCTATCCCCTCTTCTCCCCGCAGTCGCTGATCGCCGAAGGCAGCGCGAATTTCGGCATCGAGGTCGTTTTCCCCGGGCCGGAGCGCATCCGGTTCGAGCGCGAGATTCTCTTTCCGCTCGCCGGGCTCGAGCCTTCCCGCGCCGCCGGGTACTCGGAGGTCCAGAAGCTCGCCGAGGGACTCGCCTACGCCGGCAACGAAGCCGCGCGGCGGTACTTGAACGGAGAGATCGACGCGAAGTCGGCCGCCGACTGGCTCGAGGAGTACGGGTTGATGGCGCGCCCGCGCGCCGAGCAGCGC
>DATNMZ010000459.1:0-2040 GCA_035602095.1 Thermoanaerobaculia bacterium | reverse complement strand
ATCCGGGACCACCCCGCGTCGAGAACCCGGGGGCACCGTGAACCCCGGAAAATCGATCAACCCGGAGAGCTCGCAATCGACCCACGGCGGCGCGTCGAGATCGAGCGCGTGCAACTCGCCGATGTCGTCCGCCACCAGCGTGCCCGCGCAGCTCACCTGGATGGCGGGCCGCTCGGCTCCGCGCGCGACGTACAACTCGACGTGCGTGGACGGAAAGCCGGCTACCGGCAACTCGGCGGCGAGCCGCAATGGTTCTCCTGTGAATCGGCGCGGCACCACGGAGAAGCGCTTCTGCGCGGTGCCCTTCGCCATGGCATCGTGGACCTCCATCTCAACGCCGGACGCAAGGATGGGCCCGCGAAGCTCCGCAGCCAGATACTCCGCCAGGCGGCGGCCGGACAGCGCGCGCGAGCCGGTTTCGTGAAGCTCGATGACCACGATTTCGGTGAACGTCTCCGGCGACCCGATCTCGGCGGGCAGCTCGTCGAGACGGACGCGGGGCTCGTCTTCGACCAGGCGGAGCACGTGCACGCTGGAGCCGCCTACTCGCGAGCGGATCTCCATCCGGTGCCCGATCGACCAGAATCCGAGCAGCCCGACGCCGTACTGCCCGGTGACGACCAGACGGCGGCGTTCCTCGGGACTGAGGCTCCGCTTTCTTGAGCTCCCGATGTTCGTCGCGATGTAGCGGAGCGCCTCCTCGCGGCCGAGACCCGGCAAGACGCCCTCGCCGTCGTCGCGAACGGTGAGCGCCGGACCGCCGCGCAGGCGCCGCCGGGAGACGGCGATGTGGCGCGCGTGCGCGTCGATGGAGTTCTGGACCAGCTCCGCGACGGCCTTGCGCGGATCGGATTGCGAGCGGGCCAGCCAGCGGATGAGATCGAAGGGGTCGGCCGGACGGAGCACCAAGGTGCGCGCGGACGTCTTCGGCACGGGCGCAGTGTAGCGCTTCGCCGGCGACGACGTCTGCTTCGGGGGTAGGCGCCCTTCTCCGCCAACGACCGGTCGGCGTCTCGGTATCTCGAGCTCTGGTTCAACCGGTTGAACCGCGTCCCCGATCCGCTTCGAACGATCGCGTCACTTCGTCCGATGACGCAGTGCGGCCCGTCCCGGGATGAGTTGGTCGCAGGACCGCTCCGGGCAGGCCTGTATGTCGGACCCCTTCGCTACCGTCATGTCCATGCAGAGCGAACAACTGAGGCAGCGGAAGCGGGAGCGAAAACGGCTCGAGCGGGAAGAGGTGCGGCGCAGCCGCCGGCCGTCGTTACCGGTCGGGATGGACGTCACGGTCGAGTGGTGCCGCGAAGTGGAGGCCGACGAAGAGGCGCAGATGTGCGCCCGGGGCGAGTTCGATGTCCTCTTGCCTCACCGCACGGCCGCGCTGTTCAGGGCGGCGATGCGGAAGGCGCGCAAAGAGTCCGGAAGGCCGCTTTCGCCCGGCGAATGCCTGGTGCGGATTGCCCAGCACTTCGTCGATACGTGGGGCCCGATTCTACGTGCGAACGCCACGGAAGAACTTGTGAGACGCACCCTACCGGAGCCCATTCCTTCGCCATCTCGGTGGACGGTCGGTTCATGGTGGTCGAAAGAGGGCGGCAGAGAGTAAGTTCGAGTCCTCCTGCCCGGACGCCACGCAGAAGTTGCGAGACGCACCCTGCCGGCCCCGGTTAATCTGCCGTCCCATGGAGTTGGGACAGCGGATGTAGGGTGCCGTCCAGGACGGACACGCTAACGAAGCCTTGCAGTATCGAAGACTTGGGCGCGGAGAAAAAAAGAACCGCGCACGTGTCGATCCCGCGCGCCGCCGTTCGTCGCCCTGGAGAGACGGGGTTCCAACCCCGGAAACCGCTCGGAAGCCCGGCTTCCGACCAGATGAGGGAGACTGCTCGCATGGGAGTGATCCTGGAGAGAGGGAAGTCGATCGAGGCGGCCAGCGTCCCGCGCGCGACCGACACACGGACCGCCGTCGTCTCGGGAAAAGGGCTCTGGGCCGGACGCATCATGAGCGGCCTCGCGATCCTGTTCCTGGCCTTCGATGCC
>DATNMZ010000458.1:0-3825 GCA_035602095.1 Thermoanaerobaculia bacterium | reverse complement strand
TCCCGCCCGCGGCGTCGATCCCGCTCGCGCGTCAAGTGCAGGTTCTGAACGCGCTTGGACTGAGAGTAGGTGATCGAGCTCAGGTCAGACCTCCGCCAACTTTTCCGCGACGCGCATCCGGGCGCTTCGGGAGCGCGGGTTGGCCCGCTTTTCCGCCTCGCACGGCACGATCGGCTTGCGCGTCAGCACCTTCAGCACCATGCGCGCGCCGCAAACGCAGGTCGGCATCCGGCTCGGGCAGGAACAGACGCCGGAGTCGCGCTTGAACGCTTCCTTCACCATGCGGTCCTCGAGCGAGTGGTACGACAGAATCGCGAGCCTACCTCGCGCATTCAACTTCTCGACCGCGGCCGCGAGAAAGCGCGCGAGCGAAACGAGCTCCTGGTTCACTTCGATGCGCAGCGCCTGGAAGACCTTCGTCGCGGGATCGATCTTTTCGCGGGAGCCTTTCGCGTTCGCCACGATGCGAGCGAGCTGCCGGGTCGACGTGATCGGGGCTGACGTTCGCTCCGAAACGATCCCTCGCGCGATCTTGGTCGCCATCCATTCCTCCCCGTATTCGCGGAAAATCCGCGTTAGTTCTTCGACGGAAGCTCTCGAAACGACGTCGGCAGCGGTTTCACCTTCCCGCCCCATCCGCATGTCGAGCGGCCCGTCGCGACGAAACGAGAAACCGCGCTCCGCACGGTCGATCTGCATTGAGGAGACGCCGAGGTCGGCCAGGATCCCGTCGGGCCGGATGCCCTCGGGAAGCGCTGTGGCGAGATCCGCGAAGTTGGCGCGGACCAGGGTGACGCGCCCTCCGAAACGTTCGAGACGGCTCCGGGCCTCCTCCAGCGCGTCGGGGTCTCGGTCGATCCCGAGGAGTCGGATTCCGGGCTGCGCTTCGAGAAGCGCCTGCGCGTGACCGCCGGCGCCGACCGTCGCATCGACGAAGAACCCGCCGCGCTCGGGTGCCAGCCATTCGACGACTTCGGCAGCCAGAACCGGCCTGTGTCCGGATCGAACGTCTTGCGTCTCCCATCCCCCGTTTCCAATGGCTTTGGACCTAGCTCAGCAGCTTCGAAAGGGCGTCGTAGTCCTCGGCGGAGAAGTCCTCTTTCGCCAGGCGCGAGGAGAGGGCAGTCCGGTCGGAGACGACGAGGTGATCGATGTTCCCGGTCACGACGACGTCGGCGGGCAATTTCGCGGTGTCGCGCAGGATCTGCGGCACGAGGACGCGCCCCTGCCCGTCCATCGAAGCGTCCTGGCCGTAGAAGTTGACCCGCTCGAGGAACTTCGTCTTCGCACGGTGGATCGCCGGGAGCGCGGCGAGTTTTTCCTCGAACGCCCGCCAGATCGCGAGCGGGTAGAGGAGCACTTCTTTTCCGTGCAGGGAGGTGACGAAGAGCTCTGGACCGAACGCCTCCTCGATCTGCTGTCGAAAGAGGCTCGGCACCTTCAGCCGGCCCTTCTCGTCGAGGCGGGCCGGCGCGCTTCCGCGAAAGCGGTCCATAGTTCAGTTGAGCCCCGAGGGACACCTCGAGACCACTTTCTCCCACTTTTTTCCAGATTAAACCACTGGGGCGCATGTTAGAAGTCCCAGTGTTTATTAGTCAAGCAAAAGGTTTTGCCTTACAACATTCGGGGCGCTAAGCGGGCGCAACCGTATGGCCACCCGCGCCGGAGGCCACAATAGGGCCGAATTACGCCGTCAGGAGGGCTCGATTCCCGACTCCCGATTTTCGATCGCCGACGCCGTCACGGCCAGGGGCCTTCCCCCTCCTCGTGCCATTCCCGGGTCAGCTCGAGCCAGAGTGCCAGGCCGCGATGCTCCCCGAACCGGGCGTAGCGGCGGGCGATCGAGGCGTCCGTTTTCTTCGCGGGGCCCGGATGCAGCTGCCGGTATTTCTGCCTCACCCATGAATCGAGAGCCAGGAAATCGTGGCGGCCGAGAATGCGGAGGAGTCCTTCGGCGGCGTAAGGGCCGAAGCCGCGCTCTTGCAGAATCTCCTCGCGGATCTCCGCCGAGCTTCGGCCGCGGTCCTCCCATCGGGTCAGGTCGAGCCTCCCCGACGCCACCCGGCGCGCGAACCGGGCGAGGAAGGGTGTGCGGTAACCGCAGCGGACGTCCCGCTCGAGGCACGCCGCGGAAAAGCGCGCGAGCTCCGACGCTCGAGGAAACGCCCGGCCTTCCGCGCCGGCGAGCGCGATCGAGCGGAGGACCATCCCGCGGGTCGCCGCCCACGAACAGTTCGTCGTGAGAAGCATCTTTACGGCGTCTTCGAACATCGAAGGCGCCCGCAGCATCCTTCCGCCGCCCCGCGCGAAGGCCTGCGCGAGCAGCGGGTCCGCCGAAAGACTCGCGGGCAGCTGCGAGAGATCGAGGTCGAGCGAGAAGATCCGCGTCGCGGTCGCCTCGAGCGCGCGTCGGGAGATGCCCCGAGCCGACGCCCGGAGCGTTCCTCCGGAGCCTTCGAAGCGGATCGAGACGGCGCCCCGGTCCGTTCCGACCGTCGTCTCGAGGACGCCGGACGCGCGATCGTAGGTGAAGGGCGGCAGGTCATACCAGCCGTGGGAACGGACCACCCGGTCGAAAGTAAAGCTCCGGGGGGTCGGCAGTTCGATCCGCAACGGCATCCGTTCCGTCGAGCCCGCTCCGGCGACCGATCGCTAGGAGGCGGCTTTGGGAGCCGTCTTGGCGAGGCCGGGATCGTAGATCTTGATATATGCCTCGCGTCGGAGGTGCTCGATGAACTCCGAGAATCGCTTGTCGTACAGGTTTTCTCCGATGCGCTTCTTCAGGTCTTCGCTCACTTCCGCGAAGGGTCTGTAACCCGCCGGCTTGCGGTCGGTGACGCGGAAGAGGTGGATCGAGCCCGGAAGCAGCACCGGCGGGGGGTATTCCTGCGGCGGGTCGGCGAACACCGCGGCGTCGAGCGCCGGGAGCAGCTCGCCCTGGGAGACCGTTCCGAGGTCCCCGCCCCGGTTCTTCGCGTTTCCCTCGGAGTGCTCGCGGGCGAGGTCCGCGAACTGGCCTCCGGAGGCGAGCCTTCCGCGAACCTCTTCGACGCGCGCCACGGCGCGCTCGCGCGCGGCCGGGTCGGACGCGGGGAACCGCAGGACGATCTCGAAGACACGCGCCTGCGGCGGCACCCGGTAGTACTTCTCCTTCTGCCGCTCGTACTCGAGACGCAGCATGTCGTCGGAAACGTCCATTTTCCCCGTCACGTCGCGGCCGATGACCTTCTGGAGGGTGATCGTCTGGCGCATCTGCCGCTTCAAGTCGTCGCGGTTCATGTTGGAGGCCGCGAGCGCCGCGTCAAACTCCTGATCGGTCGCGAGGTTGTACTGGCGCTTCACGCGTTCCACGGCCTCCTCGATCTCCGCGTCGGACGCCGACACGGAGAGCTCCTTCGCCCGCTCCTCGAGAAGCTTCTCCCGGATCATGTCGTCTAAGATCTCGCGCTTCAGCTGCGCCGCATCGGTCGGCGCGTTCGGCGTGTGGCCCCCGGCGGCGACCCGCTTGTCGAACTCCGATTGCGTGATCAGCCGGTCGTTGACCCGGGCGACGATCCGCTCCACGAGCTCCGCGCCGGGCAGAGGCAGGACGGCGAAGGCCACGACCGCAAGGGCGGCGAGCCACGATCGCTTCTTCATTCGGAGCGCCATAACAGCGGGACTCTACCGGAAGTTCCCGGCGTGCCGACGCCTGAGGCCGTAGGGGCGGCCCTGGCGCTTGCGGCCGCCCGCCCCGAGGCCGATCTCGCCTAGGCGGTCAGCTCGGCCAGCCAGGCCGTGATCTGCCCGAGCAGTGCCCCGCTCGGCGGGGACGGGACGGTCAAC
>DATNMZ010000457.1:0-5890 GCA_035602095.1 Thermoanaerobaculia bacterium | reverse complement strand
CGCGCGCACCGGGAGGGCAAAGACGCGGTCCTTTCCGTGACCGACGAAGGTCCCGGCATCCCGCACTCCGAGGTGGGCAAGATCTTTCAGCGCTTCTATCAGGTGGACCGCTCCCGCTCGAAGTCCCGGCCGGGCGCCGGCCTCGGGCTTGCGATCGCTAAGCACCTCGTCCAGCTGCACGGAGGAGCCGTGGAGGTCGACAGCGAGCTCGGGCGGGGAAGCACGTTTCGCGTGCGGTTTTCGGCGAGGTAGGAATTAGCTGTCAGCTGTCAGCTGTCGCCTCAAGGTTCACACCGCGTTCCGTCCGAGTGAAGTCCATGCGATAGCATGACGGCCGTTCCGGAGGCCGCATGTTGAACTTTTTCCCGCGCGACGAGAAATATTTCGACCAGTTCTCCGAGCTCGCCCGCCGGATCCACGAAAGCGCGCGCATCCTCGCTCGTTTCTTCAACAACGAGTCGCCCGTCACCACCGTGGCCGACCAGATCAAGCGGCTCGAGCACGAGTGCGACGAGATCTCGCACCAGATCCTGCGCGGGATCGACCGCAGCTTCATCACTCCGATCGACCGTGAGGACATCCACCGGCTCGCCGTGCGGCTCGACGACGTGATCGACCTGATCGACGGAACGGTGCGCCGGCTCATCCTTTTCGGGATCACCGAGCCGACGCCGATCGCCCGGCGTCTGTCCGAGGTGATCGTCGCGGCCACCGAGGAGTTGGTCGAGGCGGTGGGGGCTCTGCGCAAGCAGAAGGGCGTGATCGAGCACTGCATAAAGATCAAGAAGCTCGAGAACGAAGGGGACGTCGCGTACCACGAAGCCGTTGCGTCTCTGTTCCGGGGCAAGGTCGATCCGATCGAAGTGATCAAGTGGAAAGACGTGTACGACAACATGGAAGAGTGTATCGACCGGTGCGAGGCCGTCGCCCATGTTCTCGAGAGCGTCGTCTTGAAGCATTCGTGATCAAAGCCGCGGACCGGCCACCCCACCTGCATCCGCACTCTCTCCTTTCCCTTTCGGCGGCGGCGATGAGTCGAGCAGCGGGGCGCGCATGATCTTCGTGCTCGCGATCGTCGCGGTGGCGCTGGTGTTCGACTTCATCAACGGCATGCACGATTCGGCGAACTCGATCGCGACGGTCGTGTCGACCCGGGTGCTGACTCCGCTCATGGCCGTTTTCTGGGCGGCCTTCTTCAATTTCGTCGCGGCCTTCGTTTTCGGAACGGCCGTCGCCAGGACGATCGGCGCCGGGCTGATCGACGTGAAGGTGGTCAATTCGAACGTCGTGCTCGGCGGGTTGATCGGAGCGATCGCGTGGAACCTCATCACCTGGTACGTCGGAATCCCGTCCTCCTCCTCGCACGCCCTCATCGGGGGTTACTCGGGAGCCGCGATCGCCCGGGTCGGAGTGAGCGCCATCGTGCCGGGGATGGCGTGGGTCAAGACGCTCTCCTTCATCGTTCTCTCGCCGCTGATCGGGATGGTGTGCGGGTTCACCCTGATGGTGGGCGTTTCCTGGATCTTCCGGAAAGCCGCGTACGCATCGGTCGACCGTTGGTTCCGCCGGGCGCAGCTCGCCTCCGCGGCGTTCTTCTCCCTTTCGCATGGGACGAACGACGCCCAGAAGACGATGGGAATCATCGCCGGATTGCTCGTCGCCAACCAGACGTTGTTCGCGACCCCCGAGACTCCGATGCACTTCCTGTATCTGCCCGACGTGAAGAGGATCCCGCTCTGGATCATCCTCTCGGCGCACGCCGCGATCGCGCTCGGCACGTTGACGGGCGGCTGGCGCATCGTCCGGACGATGGGGACCCGGCTCACGAAGCTGAAGCCCTTCTCCGGGTTCTGCGCCGAAACCGGAGGCGCGATCACGGTCCTGCTCGCTTCGATCTGGGGTATTCCCGTTTCGACGACGCATACGATCACGGGCTCGATCGTCGGCGTCGGAGCCACGCAGCGATTCTCGGCCGTCCGGTGGGGCGTCGCGGGCCGGATCGTCTATGCCTGGATCCTGACCATCCCCATGGCGGCGGCGATCGGCGCCCTGGCCTACGGCATGCTCTCCGCAATGTCTTGAAGGCGGGCGCTTCCGCGGGCCGGCCGCCGTCCGTATAGATTTATGCTCGCGGAAAGGAGATCTCGCGTGCCCCTGCCCCTTCGACGCGCCGGGGTTCTCTCTGCCGCGGCGCTTTCCTTCGCGCTTCCGGGAATGGCCGCGGCCGGAGCGCCCGACAACGCCCCTTTCGATGCGGTCCTGCAGGCCCGTGCGAAGAACGGGGGCTTCGACTACGCCGGCGCGACGGGCCAGGACAAGAAGCGGCTCGCCGCGTATCTCGCCAACCTCGGGGACGCCGACCCGTCGAAGATGACTCCGGACGAAAAAAAGGCCTTCTACATCAACGCGTACAACGCCGCCGCGATCGAGACCGTCCTTTCGCGCTATCCAACGAAGAGCATTCTCGACATCGACGGGGCCTTCAAGACTCTCCCGCACCGCATCGGCGGCGAGATGCTGACTTTGGACGCCATCGAGAACAAGCTGCGCGAAGGTAAGGACGCCCGGATTCATTTCGCGATCGTCTGCGCGTCGAAGTCCTGCCCGCCGCTCGCTTCCCGCGCCTACGCCGCCGCGGGGCTCTCCGCCGAGCTCGACCGCCAGGGCCGCTTGTTCGTCAACGATCCGTCGAAGAACGCGATCGACCGCGTCCAGAGAAAGGCGGCGCTGTCGAAGATTTTCTTCTGGAACCGGAAGGAGTTCGAGCGCGACGGGGGCGGTTCGCTCTGGAAAGAGGTCGCCCGCTTCGTCGCCGATCGCGGGACCTCCGCCTGGGTTTCCACCCTCACGACGGATCCGAAGGAGTCCGACTTTCTCGAGTACGACTGGACCCTGAACCAGCCGTGAACCGAGCCGAAGCGCCTCTGCCCGCGCGGACGGGGAAAAACATGGCCCCTCGGGAGAGGGGCCGGGGAGGAGATCGGGTGTGTTCCTCCGTTCGTACGGAGGTCGCGCCCGGTTCGTTGAGCTCTTCGACGGACGCCGGCCCGAAACCTTGATCCGTCTCGTGTTGAAGCCCGGGCGGACCGTCTCCGTGGAGCGGCGGCACCCCTGGCTCTTTTCCGGCGCCGTCGCCCGGAAGGAGGGGGATGGTCTCGACGGGGCCGCCGAGATCCTCGGCCCGGATGGCCGGAGGCTGGCGGCCGGTGCCTATTCCGAAGGGTCCCGCATCGTGGCGCGCCTCTGGACTTTCGGGGAGGAGGCTTCTCCTCCGTCCGCCGCTCTCTTTTCGGAGCGATTCGCCGCCGCCCGGCGGCTGCGGGAAGCGCTTCTCCCTGCGGAAACGACCGGCTTTCGCGCCGTCAATTCGGAGGGGGACCTGTGCCCGGGAGTGACGCTCGACGCATTTCAGGAGATCGGCGTCCTCGACCTGGCGGCCGGGGGAACCGAGCGGTGGGAGCCGGACCTTTCGGAGACAGCGCAGCGGACTTTCGGGCTCGGGCGAGTGCTCGTGCGGCGGGCGCCGGCGCTCGATCGTCCCGGCCCGCCCGCGGATGCCGCGCCCGACGGGGACCTTCCGGAGCGCGCTCCCTTCCGCGAGAATGGCCTCCGTTTTTTCGCCGATCTCGCCTCGGGACAGAAGAGCGGTTTCTTTCTGGATCAGCGCGAGAACCGCTCCCGGCTGCGGGCGCTCGCGCGGGGCCGGCGCGTTCTGAATCTCTTCTCGTATTCGGGCGGGTTCTCCGTGGCGGCCCTCGCCGGCGGCGCGTCCCGGGCTGTAGACGTGGACAGCTCCGAGGGAGCGCTGACGCTCGCCATGGCTCACCGGCGTTCCAACGGCTTCGATTCGGTGCCGGAGGACTTCGTGCGCGCCGACGTATTCCAGGATCTGCGGCGGCGCGTCGCGGCGGGAGAGAGCTGGGACGCGGTGATCTGTGATCCGCCGGCGTTCGCAAAGAAAAGAGCCGACGTCGAACGCGCGGCGCGCGGATACAAAGACATCAACCGCCTCGCCATGCGTCTCGTGGGCCCCGGAGGGATCCTCTTGACCTGCTCCTGTTCCGGCGCCGTCGACTCGACGCTTTTCCAGCAGATCGTCCATGCGGCGCAGCTCGAGTCCGGAGCCGCGTTTTCCCTCTTCGGCCGCCAGGGCGCCGGTCCCGACCACCCGGTCTCTCTCGACTGCCCGGAGGGGGAGTACTTGAAGGGGATGTGGCTCGTGCGGTCCGGCTAGAAGCTGTCCGCGGTCCGCTGTGAGCGCTTATACTCGCCGGTCCGATGGATTTCGACTTGACCGAAGACCAGTCCCTTCTCCGCTCGGCCGTCCGCGAGTTCGCGGAGGAGGTCGTGCGGCCGCGGGCGGCGGCGAACGACCAGTCCGGGCAATTTCCGAAAGACCTGTTCTTCCAGGCGGGGAAGCTCGGGCTCGCCGGCGTCTCCGTCTCCGTCGAGCACGGCGGCGCCGGAATGGACGTCGTCGCGTACTCGATCGTGATCGAGGAGATCTCCCGCGCCTGCGCCAACCTGGGAGTGATCCTGTCCGTGAACAACTCCCTCGTCTGCGATCCGATCGAGAAGTTCGGCAACGCCGACCAGAAGAAACGGTTCCTGGAGCCCCTCGCCCGGGGCGAGAAGCTCGGGTGCTTCGCCCTGACGGAGCCAAACGCCGGATCGGACGCGGCGAACCAGCAGACCCGCGCCGTCCGCGACGGGGACGGTTGGCGGATCTCGGGGCAGAAGGTTTTCATCACCTGCGGCTCGGACGCGGACGTCTGTCTGCTCTTCGCGATGACCAGCCCGGAGAAGAAGTCCCGGGGGATTTCCGCTTTCCTGGTGGACGCCAACTCCCCCGGGTTCGACCGGTCGCGTCACCAGATAAAGCTCGGCGTCAACGCGTCGGGGACCGTCGAGATCTTCGTGACGGACGTGCGGGTGCCCGGCGAGAACCTCCTCGGCCGGGAGGGAGACGGTTTCAAGATCGCGATGTGGACCCTGGATGGCGGCCGCATCGGGATCGCATCGCAGGCCGTGGGGATCGCCACGGAGGCGCTCGAAGCCGCCATCCGGTATGCGAAAGCCCGGCACGCGTTCGGCAAAGCCATCGCGGAATTCCAGGTCATCCGGTTCTACCTCGCCGACATGGCCACCGACGTGGACGCCGCGCGGCTCCTGACGCGGCGCGCCGCGGCGACGAAGGACGCGGCGAAGAAGACGGGGGGCCGGTACGGGCTCGAGGCCGCCGAGGCGAAGCTCTTCGCTGCCGAGATGGCGCAGCGCGTCACGACGAAGGCCCTCCAGATCCATGGCGGGTACGGCTACACGAAGGAGTACCCTGTCGAGCGGAATTTCCGCGATGCCCGCATCACGGAAATCTACGAAGGAACAAGCGAGATTCATCGATTGATCATTGCCCGCGAGATCTTCAAGGACGCGGGGCTCGCGATCGGATAAGAGAGCCGCCATGCCGCAAACGCGGATGTTTCGAGACCGGGTGGTCTCGATGGAACAGACCCTGGAGGGGGGAGAGAAAAACCTGGAGTTCCTGAAGGGACTCTGCCGTGAGGCCTTCCCCGATTTCTCTTACCGGGAGCACTCCCTCGACCACGAACGGGACCTCTTCGTGATCACGCTCGAGGCCGCGGACGGGCGCCGCAAGGTTGTCGGATGGACCCGGATGGTTCTTTTCGACGCGGAGCGCCTTCCGTCTCTGGTGGAGAACCCGGTGTCGCCTCTGCGCTCTCGCGTCCTCGCCTACCTGCAGGCTCGCGCCGCCCGGACGGAGATCGTCGTGACGTTCCGCCACCTCGAAGACGGCTGGGTCGACACTCCGGAGCCGCGCAAGGAGAAGCGGCGGGGGAGCCGCGGCGGGCGCGAGGGGCGAGGCGGCAGC
>DATNMZ010000456.1:0-2388 GCA_035602095.1 Thermoanaerobaculia bacterium | reverse complement strand
GGGCGCGATCCGATCCGCATCCGGATGATGGGCGGAACCCTCCCATCGCGCGCGATGGCGGACGCTCTCCAGGCGCCGTTCGTCATCCTCCCGCTCGTGAACCCCGACAACAGCCAGCACGCCGCCAACGAGAACCTGCGCCTCGGAAATTACTTCGACGGCGTGAAGTGCCTGATCGAGGTCCTGATCCTGCCCTTCTGACAAGCATCGCGCGCACGCCGGGGCCGTCGAAGTTGGAAGGAACCGTGATCCTGCTCCCCTAACCCCGGCCGGATCAACCTTCCCGAAGGGCTTGGGTGTTCATGTTAGGTGTTCATCCGTCCGTCCGTCTACGAGCGTGGATAGCCGGGGCCAGGTAGCGATCTCATTTTTTCCCAAGAAAATGGAGATCGACGGAAATCGACGGAGGTTGTCCAGCTTTATCTTGAATCCGGAGGTCAATTTAGTACTGGACGACCCCCGTCGATTTCAGTAGTTGTTCATCGTGTTGGTGAAAACGGAGGTCGCCAACCGGCCCCGGATAACCACGGCTAGGCCGGTGCGGATGGATGAACACCTTCTGAACACCTAGACGGCTCCTCGAAGGCTTCCGGCCGGGGTTAGGGAATCTGCCCAAGGCTTCCACCAAAGGTCTGAGATGCCCGCGGATCACGTCTACGATGCCTTTCTCCAGACGGTCGATATGAAGAAAGGCGGCGTCGGCCTTGCGTCGCTCGCCGAGGTTGAGACACGACTCGTCCGCCTGCGGGGCTGACTCTCCCTCGAAGGATAGAATTCCTGGCCAACATCCGATGACTCTGAATGCGGGGAGCCGGGTGGGTCCCTACGAGATTCTCGCGCCGATCGGCGCGGGGGGAATGGGAGAGGTGTATCGGGCGCGCGACCCGCGCCTCGGGCGCGAGGTGGCAATCAAGGTGCTGCCGGTCTCCTTCTCCGCCGACGCGGACCGGCTGCGCCGCTTCGAGCAGGAGGCGCGCGCCGCCGGGATCCTGAACCACCCCAACATCACCGCCGTGCTCGACATCGGCGAGCACGCGGGCTCCCCCTACGTCGTCCAGGAGCTGCTCGAGGGCGAGACCTTGCGACAGGCGCTGGCCGGCGGAAAGCTCTCGCCTCGGCGCGCCATCGACTACGCCATCCAGATCGCCCGGGGCCTGGCAGCCGCGCACGAGAAGGGCATCGTCCACCGGGATCTCAAGCCCGAAAACGTCTTTGTCACCAAGGAGGGCCGCGTCAAGATTCTCGACTTCGGCCTGGCCAAGCTGACGCACACCGAAGAGGGGGGCCAGGCCACCAGCGTCCCCACTGCGACGGCGGGCACGGAGCCCGGCGTGGTCCTCGGAACACTCGGCTACATGTCGCCCGAGCAGGTGCGGGGAAAGTCCGCTGACGCCTGCAGCGACCTCTTTTCCTTCGGCGCGATCCTCTACGAGATGCTCGCCGGTCAGCGGGCGTTCCGGGGCGACTCCGCCGCAGACACGATGTCGGCGATACTCAGGGAAGACCCTCCCGATCTTTCCCTGACGAACCAGGCTCTTCCGCCGGGGCTCGAGCGCATTGTGCACCACTGCCTCGAGAAGAATGCCGAGCAGCGGTTCCAGTCCGCACGGGATCTCGCGTTCGACCTGGAAGCCTTGTCGGGAGTTTCCGCGCCGCGCATCGAGCCTTCATCGCTCAAAATCCGGGGCCGGTTCCCTTCGCGTGCGGCCTTGGCGGCGCTCGTCCTGGCGCTCGCGGTCGGGCTCTTCGCCGGCCGGCTGGTCTGGAAGCCGGGCCCGGCCTCTCCGCCCTCGTTCAAGAGGCTCACATATGGCCGGGGGCCCATTTGGTCCGCCCGCTTCGCGCCGGACGGGCAGATGATCGTCTATGCGGCGTCGTGGGATGGCGCCCAAGAACCCCAGCTCTACTCCGTGCGGGTGGAGAGCCCCGAGTCGCTCCGGCTGGCTCTTCCCTCGGGACGAGTCGAGTCCGTGTCCCGCAACGGCGAGATGCTCATTTTGCATCTCCTCCAGTTCTCGACGGGATACGCGAGGATCGGGACGCTTTCCCAGGCACCGCTGTCCGGGAGCGCGCCGCGCGACCTGCTCGAGGACGTGGGCCACGCGGACTGGTCTCCAGATGGCAGCGCGATCGCGGTCGTGCGCGCGCCTCAGTGGCGCTACCGTCTGGAGTTTCCGGCCGGGAAAGTGCTCTACGAAACGACCGGCTGGATCAGTTACCCGCGGATCTCTCCGAAGGGAGACGCGGTGGCGTTTTTCGACCACCCGCTCTTCGGGGATGACCGCGGCTCGGTCGCGATCATGGATCGGTCGCGAAAGAAGAGGACGCTTTCCACTGGATGGGAGAGCGCGCAGGGGATTTCCTGGTCGCCCTCCGGCGAGGAGATCT
>DATNMZ010000455.1:0-2028 GCA_035602095.1 Thermoanaerobaculia bacterium | reverse complement strand
TTCGCCCCGGAGAAACTCGAGATCCGGCGCCCGATCGATCGGGTCACCGACGAGACGGCGCCCGTCACGATCCTGGAGCCCGCGCACCCGATCTTCCGGGTTCCGAACGCGATCGGCCCGGACGACTGGGCGGGCTGGGTCCAGGAGCGGGGAATCTACTTCGCCCGCACCTGGGCGCCCGCTTACACGCCGCTGCTCGCGATGGCGGACCCGGGCGAGCCCGAGCAGAAGGGCTCGCTCCTGGTCGCCACGATCGGCAAGGGGCATTACGTCTACACCGGCCTCGCGTTCTTCCGCGAGCTTCCCGCCGGCGTGCCGGGGGCGTACCGGCTCTTCGCAAACCTCCTCGCGTGGACGGCGAAGCGGCCCTAGAATCCCCCCAACTCGTGGCAAAGACTCCGGCGGCGCAGCTTCCCTGATGGCTTCCCCGGCTCGGACGGGTCTCCGGCTGGCGCTGCTCGTCGCGGCGCTCGCCGCCGCAACGCAATGCCGGAGTGACCGGCGCACGCCCGTCGTCCTGTACTCCCCGCACGGGCGCGACCTCTTAGGGCTCCTCGAGACGGCCTACGAGAAGGCGCACCCGGAGATCGACGTGCGGTGGCTCGACATGGGATCGCAGGAGGTCTACGACCGGATCCGATCCGAGAAGGCGAACCCGCAGGCGGACCTCTGGTTCGGCGGGCCGGACACGATCTTTTTCCGCGGCGCGCGCGAAGGGCTTCTCCAGCCGTATCGCCCGTCGTGGGCGGCCGCGATCCCGCCGGAGGCGCGCGACCCGAAGGACCTCTACTTCGGCGCGTACCGGACCCCGGCGGTGATCGTCTACAACTCCGCGGCGGTCCCGGCCGCGGACGCGCCGAAGGACTGGGACGACCTCCTCGACTCGAAGTGGAAGGGGAAGGTGATCATCCGGTATCCCCTGGCGTCCGGGACGATGCGCGCCATCTTCGGGCTCATCCTCGCGCGCTCGATCGAGAGGACGGGCTCCCCGGCGCAGGGATTCGAGTGGCTTCGCCGGCTCGACGCCCAGACGAAGTCCTACGAGATGAACGCGTCCGTCCTCGTCTCGCGGATCGCCCGGCGGGAGGGGCTCGTCACGGTCTGGGATCTGCCCGACGTGCTTCTCGAGATGAAGCACAGCCCTGGCCTCGCCTACGTCTTCCCCTCGAGCGGCACGCCCGTGATCGACGACGCGATCGGAATCGTCGCGGGAGCGCGGCATCCTCAGGAGGCGAAGGCGTTTCTCGAGTGGGTCGGCAGCCGGGAGGCGCAGCGGCTGGCCGCCGATCGAGCCTTCCGTCTTCCCGCCCGCACAGACATCCCGCCGGAGGAGCTTCCCGAGTGGGCGCGGGACGTCCAGAAGCGGATGGTCCCCGCGAAGCTCGACTGGGCACTCCTCGAGCGCGAGGGTCCTGGCTGGATGGGGACCTGGGACCGTGAGGTGCGCGGCCGCGGAAGCCGCTAGTGTGCGTTATTGGTTCCGTAGGGGCGGCCCTTGCGGCCGCCCGCCCCTTCGCCCGATCTCGCTATCGAGACCTTCGGGACAGGGCGCTCGCGGGAGCTGAAAAGGGCGGGAACCGATAATGTCGCCCCGCACGATGACTCCGTACCTTGAGCTGGACCGTCTGGAGAAGCGATTCGGCGCGCTCGCCGTCACCCGGGAAGTCTCTCTCTCGGTTGGACAGAGCGAGATCGTCGCGCTCCTCGGGCCGTCCGGCAGCGGAAAGACGACCATTCTGCGGCTCGTCGCCGGTTTCGAGATCCCGGACTCCGGGCGCATCGTGGTCGAGGGCGAGGACGTCACGCGCACGCCGCCCGAGCGCCGGCGATTCGGCATGGTGTTCCAGCACTACGCTCTCTTCCCGCACTTGACGGTCGGGGAAAACGTCGCTTTCGGACTCGAGTCCGCCGGCGTTCCGCGGGAGATCCGCCGGGGACGCGTCGCGGAAACGCTCGCCGTCGTGGATCTGGCGGGGTTCGAATCGCGGCGCGTCACCGAGCTCTCGGGAGGCCAGCAGCAGCGCGTGG